>JAPLZW010000072.1 GCA_026394835.1 Candidatus Wolfebacteria bacterium | reverse complement strand
CAGCGTAAGTTTCAAAAAGGTCCGCGGCCATGCCGGCGCAATCGCCTACATTATCTCCCACCAAATCCGCAATCACGCCCGGGTTTCTGGGGTCATCTTCCGGAATCGAAGCTTCCACCTTACCGACCAAGTCGGTGCCAACGTCCGCGGCTTTGGTATAAATCCCGCCGCCAAGCCTCGCGAAAACCGAAATTAAACTCGCTCCGAATCCCAAGCTGATTAAAGCTCCTAAATTATTCGTCAAAAAATAAAATCCGCCCACCGAAAGCAAAGCGAGAGCCGCAACCAAAAATCCCGTAACCGAACCGGCTTTAAAAGCCAAGGATAACGCCCCGGCCAAACCATGCTTCGCCTTCTCTGTTGTTTTGGAATTAGACCTTACGGCAATATTCATCCCGACATATCCCGCCAAAGTCGAGGCTAAAGCGCCGGCCAAAAATCCCAAAGCTGTTATCCAGTCGAAAAAATAAAAAAGCGCCGCGAAAAGAATTATGGCGACAACGGCGACCGTGCGGTACTGGCGGTTAAGATACGCGGATGAACCCTCGCGGATAGCCGCGGAAATTTCCCGCATCTTCTCGTTGCCATCCGGCTGTTTTTTAAGCCAGAAAATCGTATAAGCGCTGTAAGCAATGGCGGCCAACGCCGAACCGATTGTTAAATAATAAATATTCATATTATTTAATATTTTTAATTTTATTCTTACTTCTTATATCTTAAGTCTTACTTCTCGCCATTATTCTTCATCCACTATCTTCGGCCTCACCTCTCCGTCATCAATTTGAGTTCCGGTTTCGGAGACCTCCATTTCGGGAGTGCTTCCCACTCCGCCTTCCTGTACGACATCCGGCCGTTGCTGAGAACGCACGTCTATTTTCCAGCCTGTGAGCTTCGCCGCCAAACGGACATTCTGTCCGCCCTTGCCGATAGCGAGGCTCAATTGGTCTTCAGCGACCAGCACTCTCGCTTCTCTTCTCGGCAAAATCTCAACCTCTCTGGTTTTAGCCGGAGAAAGAGCCGCAGAGATAAACTTTCCCGGATCCTCCGACCACTCGATAATATCTATCTTTTCGTTGCCTAATTCATTTGTCACGGCCATAACACGAGTTCCCCGCTGGCCAACTAATGAACCCACAGGGTCAATGCCGTCGGCTGATGAAGCCACGGCGATTTTTGTCCTGCTTCCGGCCTCGCGGGCAACGGCTTTAATTTCAACCAAGCCCTCCTGAATTTCAGGAGCTTCAACTTCGAATAATTTCGAAACGAATTTCGGATGCGAACGCGAAAGAACCACTCCCGGGGTCCTTGTTTCTTCCTGAACCGCCAAAAGATAAAACTTCAGCCTTTCGCCGACGCGATAATGCTCTCCGGGAATAACTTCGTTATAAAACATAATGCCGACCACACGTCCCAAATCCACATAAACATTACCCCGTTCCATACGCTGGACAAGACCCGAGACTACTCCGCCTTCTTTGCCCAGAAATTCCTTTTTCACGGATTCTCTTTCTATCTCGCGAATCCTCTGTAAAACAACCTGTTTCGCGGCCTGGCTTGCGATTCTGCCAAAATCTTCGTGAGCTTCCAGGGGAAATTCCATCTCTTCTTCAAGTGCCACGCCCTTTTTCATTTTCTTTGCTTCATTAAGCATGATGTGGCGGTCGGGATTGTAAACCGGTAAAACGTCTTCGCCCTCCTCTTCGGCTTTCCTCATGCCTTCCTCTTCCGGCGCGCCTTCTTCCTTCATCCTTACAGAATTTTCATCAACGACAATTTTAACCTGCCAAAATTTCATCTGGCCGGTCTTTGGGTCTATTTTCGCTTTTACTATTTCGCCTTTCTTGCCATATTCCTTTCTGTAAGCGGCGGCAATGGCGGATTCAATGGCGCTATAAACCAAATCGGCATCAATATTCTTTTCCTGCGCAATCTGGTCAACCGCGCGTTTTAGTTCTTTTAAATTCAACATTTGAGTAATCGCTAATAATGCTAATCTTTAAATTTTAATAATGCGAATTCGCATTATTTGCTGAATATTCGCATCATTCGCGAATACTCTCTTTAAAATAATGTCCGCTCAGGGGCGGACTTTCAATGGATTCATTATACCTCCGGCCGGCAGATTGTCAACGCCAGACTACATCCCGAAAACTTCCCGCGCGTTTTCCGTGGTTATTTCAATGACTTTTTTGTAAGGCAGACTTTTCAATTCCGCGAGTTTTTTTGCCACCTCTATCACATAGAGCGGTTCATTCCTTTCTCCTTTGTGTGGCACAGGAGTCAAATACGGACAATCGGTTTCAATTAAAATGTCCTCTATCGGCGTGTCCAAAATCATTTTGTCGTAATCGCGCGCGTAGGTAATGATGCCGTTTACCGAAATCTTGAATCCCAGCTCGCGATAACGCCGGGCTTGTTTATAGTTGCCTAAAAAACTGTGGGCGACGCCCCGTAAACGAGATTTAGGATTTAAGGCATAAGGCTTAAGGATTTCCAGAACATCTTCATGGGCTTTGTTGCTGTGAATGACAATCGGTTTATTTAATTCCAGAGCCAGTTCAATCTGTTTTTTGAAAATCTCTTTCTGCCTCTCTTTAATTTTCGGTTCATCGTTATTCTTAATTCCTAATTCTTCATTCTTAATTCTCGAATAGTCCAAACCAATTTCACCCACCGCCACCACCTTCGCGCCTCGATTAATCAAAGCGCGAAATTCCTCAACATCAAATCCCCCCTCTGCGTTATGCGGATGAATTCCGACTACGGCAAAAACACCCTCCTTGTTTTCGTCGGCAATTTGGACCGCCCATTCGGAAGTTTTTTCATCCGAACCGACATTAATAACCCAGATATTATTTTGGAAAGCCCTTTTAATAACTTCTCCGCGGTCTTTATCGTAAGCGGGGTCGTTCAAATGAGCGTGAGTGTCGATAATCAGCATTAATTCTGGAATGTTTTTGGTTTAGGTATAGCAATTTGTATAGTTTAATGGCTTAGGTATGGATTTTACCCCCAACTACAACCAAAACCATACTAACTGCCACAACTCAAACCTTAACTAAATTTATACTCCCGAAGATTTCATCCTCCGAATAGGTAAAAGATATTTAACCGTAAGATATGCGACTAGCCATCCCAAAATCGCGCCGCCCAGAATATCGGTCGGCCAGTGAACGCCGGCGAAAACCCTTGCGATTCCCATGATTAAAGCGGCAGCCAAAAACCAAGTCCCGGGATTTTTAAAACATTCTCTGATTTCTTCTCTATAAAAATAATAAATGGCAAAACCCAGCGCGAAAAAAGCCGCGGCATGCCCGGAAGGAAAAGATCCTCCTGTCGGTTCGCTGATTAAGGGCTGGATTCCCAAAGCAAAAAAAGGCCGGGAGCGGCTCCATATCAGCCTTATAATTTCCGTGATTATCCCCCGCGATAAAATGACCGATATCGCCATTATCCCGAAAAAATAAAACCTCTTCGCGATATTTTTTTCGCGGAAAAGAAAATAAACGGCGGCTAAAACTAAGATATAAGCCAGATAGTCTCCGAAGAAAATTCCCAACCAGTCGAGAATTCCGGATTTACCCGCGAAACCGTTTATAAAATGAAAAAGGGATATATCTAGAGACATGAGAATATAATGCCAATCTACGAATTTATGCGAACGCCGCGAATATTTATTAGTGGTATTCGCATACTATTCGCATTTTTAGCATTATAAATTTAATTACGCACAAAAGGAAGCAAGCCCATAATTCTGGCTTGCTTTATGGCTTTCGCGAGCATCCGCTGATGCTTAGCGCAAGTGCCGGTATGCTGAGGGTCTATTATTTTCCCCTGGCTTGAAACAAAGCGGCGGATCAAATCAACCTCTTTGTAGTCAACCGATTTTGAATTTTGCGAACAAAAGAAACACTGCATGCGATTTTTGTTTAAATTTTATGAATAAAATGAAGTTAAATTTAACTATCTACCTGCGGTAGATCTCCCGAAGGGAGATAAAACTCAGCACCCACCCAAATTTTTAGATTTCATCAAGCCGCAAAAGAAAGAAAATAAGTTTATCAGTCCATTCTCAATCTTTGTATTTGCGAAATACAATTTAAAAACTTGGGCGGGTAAGGTTTACTAATGAAAAATCCTACGCTATTAGCTTGGATTTTTCAAGTAAGCCCTTAAAAAGGTAAATCTTCCGGCGTTATTTGCTCTTCGTCAATATTAATCTCCGGAAGGTTCTGATTCGTCTGCTGCGGCCGGCCAGGCGCGGGCTGGCTTCCCACATCCTGCCTTCCACCACCTCCGCCGCCGCCCGATGACCTTGGTCCGAACTGAATGCGCTCGGCGACTATTTCGGTACGATATTGTTTTACGCCGCTTTTGTCATCCCACGACCTCGTCTGAATCCTGCCCTCAACCAAGACCAAGCTGCCCTTGGTCAAATATTGGCTTACGATTTCAGCCTGTCTGCCGAAAACAACGACATTGTGGAATTGGACATCATCTTGTTTCTCGCCTTTTTGATTTTTCCAAACGCGGTTTGTGGCAACTCCGAAGGAAGTTACCGCCATCCCCGAAGGCAACGTCCGGAGCTCCGGATCTCTCGTCAGGTTACCAACGATAAACACCTTATTAAGATTCATATTTTATTCACTTAATAATTCTTCCAATTTTTTTTCTAAGGCTTCATTGGTCAACTCTCCCGGGAAAGCGACCGGCTTCGGAGCGGAATCACCCGCTTTTTCAAAAATTTCGGATTCTTTCGCCGCCCTTCCCGCCTCCGCCTTTGCTTCTCCGGCAGATGATTCACCAACGAGCTTTTCATCCCTTTTTGCTTGCCAAATAGATGACCGGCTTCTTTCATTTTCGGCTTTCTTTTCGTCAAACTTGGATATCAAAAATCTCAGGACGGATTTTAAGAGCCTAATCTCGTCCGATATCTTTTTTATCTGGGCGGCATCCGCCTCAAAACCCAATCTCGTAAAGAATGCCGACTCTTCTTTTTTTATCGGATAGGAAAGTCTGATATTGGCGGGCATCCCATCCTTTATAATCTTCGCGCTATTCTTACGGAGAATTTTCAGAATGTCATCCTTCACTTCTTCTTTCAAAGAGAGAAAGCTTGTCTCGTATTTAGTTAGCTCTTGTTCGTTCATGTTTTAATGACTAAATATTAACCATGGTAGGTTCCGAAAGTCAAACCTTAGGCACAATCCCGCTTTTTATTCTTCGTCTTCGCTTTCTTCCAGCGGGATATCAAAGCTTTTACCATAGCCGGGAAGCCGACGAAAGGAAACTTTCGGCGGAAAGCGCGGTCTTTGTAATGCCGGTCAAAAGTTGCGCGGCTTTAGCGGGTTCCTTTCCTTTTCTTTTCAGCTCGCGGTTTATCTCGAGGAACTTCGACTTTTCCACGACTTCGCCGGACACAAAATCCGAAGCTCCGGAATCCTTAATCATAAGCCGGGAAAACATCTGCCTCACTATCACTTCAATATGCTTATCGTTGATATTATTCCCTTCGGAAACGTAAATCCTTTGAACCTCGTTGATGATGTAGCGTTCTACCGCGACTCTGCCCCGGTACTCAAAAAGTTCTTTTAGGTCGACGCTACCCTCGCAAAGCTGAGTCCCTTTCTCCACGGCATCTCCCGGATTAACGAATATTATCATTGCGCCCGGAATTGGATATTCGTAAATTTTTTTCTTTTTTGATTTATCGGTCGGGCTGATCTTAATCACGCGGGAAGACCCCAAGTCCTCAACATCGTCGACAACTCCGGCTACCTCCGAAAGAATCGCTTTACCCTTAGGCACGCGAACTTCGAAAAGTTCCTGGACCCTTGGCAAACCGTGAGTAATGTCGACTCCGGCCACACCTCCGGTATGGAATGTCCGGAGAGTAAGCTGGGTTCCCGGTTCTCCGATAGATTGCGCAGCTATAATGCCGACAGCTTGGCCCGCTTCAATTTCTTTATTTTTACCCAAATCATATCCATAGCACTTGGAACAAATCCCGTGTATGCTCCTGCAATTTATGGGCGAACGCAATTTAAGGGATGTAATAGTCGGGTCTTTTCCAATAATCTCGGACGACTTGCGGTTAATCGCTTCATTGGCTTTAATAAATACTTTTTTATTTATTTTTATGTCTTCCAAGGCGACTCGCCCGAAAATCCTGTCTCCGAAGTTAAATCCGAATTCATCGCCATCCTTTCTTGAAACTTCAATTCCTTCTTTTGCCCGGCAATCGGTTTCGTTGGTCACCAAATCCTGGGCGACATCAACCAAATGTGAGATATCCGGCCGATGCGGTCTTCAAAGCGGTGTCAATCAAACCTTTTCTCGCGCTGTGGGTATTATTGAAGAATTCCGAAACCGTAAGACCCTCTTTATAGGAAGCCTTAACCGGAGTTTCTATTGTTTCTCCTTTCGGATTCTGCACCAAACCTTTCATGCCCATCATCTGGACCGATTGCCCCCAAGAGCCGCGGGAGCCGGAATCAAAAATAGTAAAAATTGAGCCATATGGGTCGAGCAGGGTTGGAACTATTTTCGCGATTTCTATTTTTACTTTTTCCCAAACTTCTATAACCCTCGCTTTTCTTTCGTGATCGGTCAAAAGACCTTCGTCATACTGGACTTGAATGGCCTTAACTTCGATTTCCGCTTTCTTGAATATTCCTTCCTTCTGCGGGGGAGTCACCAGATCATCCATCCCCCAGCTTACGCCGGAGAAAGTCGCGTAATAGAAACCGATTCTTTTAATTTCGTCTAAAATCAGCCAGACGCTTCCGGCCCCGTATTTTTCAATCATCTCTCCGACAATTTTCTGCAAGTCTTTCTTTTTAAGAAGCCTGTTTGCGAAAGTAAAGTCTTCCGGCAAAACTTCATTAAAAATAATCCTGCCCACGGAAGTTTCTACGATTCCCGCGAGCCCTTTGTGCCCCTTTCTGCCGAAATCGATTTTTGCGAGCTCATTGATTTCAACATATCCGAATTCATAAGCCAGTATCGCCTCTTCTTTGCTCGCAAAAGATTTTATCTGACCGGCCGCCGCAACCTCTTCCCTGATTTTAGTCAGAAAATAAGAACCCAAGATAATATCCTGCGAAGGCGCGAGTATCGGGTCGCCATTCGCCGGCTTCAAAACATTGTTTGAGGCAAGCATGAGTTCGCTCGCTTCTTTCTGCGCTTCGTCGGTCAAGGGCAAATGAACCGCCATTTGGTCGCCGTCAAAATCGGCGTTAAAAGCCGCGCAAACCATAGGCGGGATCCTGATTGCCAAGTCTTCAATTAAAACCGGCTTGAACGCCTGGATGCCCAGCCTGTGCAATGTCGGAGCTCGGTTCAAGAGAACTTTACGGTCGGCGATCACTTCTTCAAGCGCAGCCCAAATCTCCGGTGAAGCCTGATCGATTAATCTGTTCGCGCTTCTTATATTGTGGGCCAACCCCTGGGTAATAATTCTGTTAATTACGAAAGGTTTGAAAAGTTCCAAAGCCATTTTCTTCGGCAATCCGCATTCGTTCAATTTCAATTCCGGACCGACCACGATAACCGAGCGGCCGGAATAATCAACGCGTTTCCCCAGAAGATTTTGCCTGAAACGTCCCTGTTTCCCGCGAAGCATGTCAGCGAGCGAGCGGAGTGGCCTGTGCTGGGAAGAAAGCTGGGGGCCGCCGCCGAATCTCGCGCTATTGTCAATTAAAGAATCAACCGCTTCCTGAAGCATTCTTTTTTCATTAACCACGATAACTTCCGGAGCTTTCAGTTCCATTAGTTTTTTCAAACGGTTGTTGCGGTTGATAACTCTGCGGTAAAGGTCGTTCAGGTCGGACGTGGCGTAGCGGCCGCCATCCAGAGCAACCATTGGCCGTAAGTCCGGAGGCAAGATAGGCAGAACGGTTAAAACCATCCATTCGGGCCTCATGCCGTTTTTGATAAAAGAATGGACTAACTTCAGGCGAAGCAAAAGCCGGCGTTCGCGGGTAGCGTCTTTCACATCCTTAAGCTCGGCTTCAATCTGTAAAGCTATTTTTTTCAAGTCCTGTTTTTCAAGGATTTTCCGCACCGCTTCCGCTCCCCGTCCGGCCTCAAAAACATGGGCAAATCTTTTCGACAGATTGATGTATTCCGATTCGGTCAGGATTTTCCCGACCTTCATGGTATTCAAATCTTCACGCACCTGCTCCATCGCTTCCTCAAGAGCGTCAACATCTTCGTCTTCGGAAGATTTCTTGCGGGATTTGAATTCACGGCTCAATTCTTCCAATGCTTTCTTCCTGGCATCTTCTTTAACATCGGTCACGATATAAGCCGCGTAATAAATAACTTTTTCCAATTTCTGCGGAGCCGCGTCCAAGAACAAACCGATTTTGGTCGGCACGGTTCTTAAAAACCATATATGGGTAACGGGAGCAGCGAGTTTTATATGCCCCATTCTTTCGCGGCGGACAACGGCTCTCGTCACTTCGACTCCGCATTTGTCGCAAACCACTCCTTTGTAACGAATTCTCCTGTATTTTCCGCAATAGCATTCGTAATCTTTGGTGGGCCCGAAAATTCTCTCGGAAAAGAGTCCGTCTTTTTCCGGGCGCTGGCTTCTGTAATTGATGGTTTCGGGTTTGATAACTTCCCCGTAAGACCACTTAAGGATATCTTCAGGCGACGCGATTTTTAATTTTAAGGCGTTGAATTCCATGGCTTTATTTTGATTTTGAATTATTTTCATCTCCATCCACATGCTCGATATTCAACCCCAATGATTTGATTTCCGAAACCAAAACATTGAAAGCTGACGGAGTGGAAGGGCTTTTAATTTTTTCGCCTCTTATGATCGATTCGAAAGCCGCGGCCCTGCCCAAAACGTCATCCGATTTGATAGTCAGCATCTCCTGAAGAGTATAGGCCGCGCCATATCCTTCCAAAGCCCAAACTTCCATTTCTCCGAAACGCTGACCGCCAAACTGGGCTTTTCCGCCCAAAGGCTGCTGCGTAATCAGGGAGTAAGGGCCGATTGAACGCATGTGAATCTTGTCTTCGACCAAGTGATTCAACTTCAACATGTATATATAACCGACGGTAATCGGTTTCGGAAAAGCTTTTCCGGTCCTGCCGTCATAAGCCGTAAGCTTCCCGTTCTCCGGCAAACCGGCTTTCTTTAATTCTTCTTTGATTTCTTTTTCCGTGGCTCCCACGAAAACCGGCGTCACCGCCCGATATCCGAGCCTGCTTGCCGCGATTCCCAAATGAGTTTCCAAAATTTGCCCCAGGTTCATGCGGGATGCTACACCCATTGGATTTAAAATAATATCAACGGGAGTCCCGTCCTCCAGATACGGCATATCTTCCACCGGCCTCACCTGAGAAATAACACCCTTGTTTCCATGCCTGCCGGCCAGTTTGTCTCCGGCGCGCACTTTTCTTAACTGCGCGATTTCAATCTGTATTTTTTTGATTACGCCCGGGTCAAGTTTGTCGCCGCGGTTACGGGAAAAGATTTTAATATTCACAACACGGCCGGATTTTCCGTGCGGCAAAACCAAAGAGGTGTCTTTGACGTCCGCCGCTTTTTCTCCGAAAACCGCGCGCAGTAATTTCTCTTCGGCCGTGGGTTCTATTTCTCCTTTGGGAGAAATTTTCCCGACCAAAATGTCTCCCGCGACAACCTCGGCGCCAATCCGAATAATTCCCTCTTCGTCAAGATTTTTCAGTTTTTCTTCGGACACGTTGGAGATGTCGGAAGTCGTAATTTCCGGACCGAGCTTCGTATCTCTGACGTCACAATAAAAATCTTCTATATGAATAGACGTAAAAACATCGTCTCTGACCACGCGGTCCGACAAAATAATGGCATCCTCAAAGTTCGCTCCTTCCCACGGAATGAAAGCCACCAGAAGATTCTGGCCCAGAGCCAAAACGCCGTTATCGCTGGAAGAAGAATCCGCCAAAACATCGCCCTTCCGCACTTTCTGCCCTTTCAAAACCAAAGGCCTCTCGGATATCGCGGTGTAATGATTGGACCTTCTGAATTTTTGTAAAACGTAAGTTTTTGATTTCTTTTGCTCGTCCGGATCTTTTGTCACGATTTTCTCGCTATCCACATCTATGACAACTCCGTCTTCCTCCGCCAGGACCATCCTGCCGGAATCACGGCAAGCTTTTTCTTCAATGCCGGTTCCAACCAAAGGCGCTTGCGGCTTAATGGAAACCACCGCCTGCCTCTGCATATTTGAACCCATCAAAGCTCTGTTTGCGTCATCGTGTTCCAGAAAAGGAATCAAAGCGGCCGCAACCGATATAACCTGATTGGAAGAAGCGTCTATTAATTCAATTTCGTCGCGGTCGCAAGAAATAACCGAGCTGTTAAAGCGCGCCTCAACCTGCGTCCCCGTAATTTTCCCCGAAGCATCTGTTTTTGTCCCACCGGAAGCGATTTTGTGGCGGACTTCGGCAATGGCATCAAGCCAGACAACTTCCGAAGACACTTTGCCGTTTTTCACGCGCAGATACGGCGCTTCCAAAAACCCGAACTCATTAATTCTTGCGTAATTGGCAAGATGGCTGATAAGGCCGATGTTCTGGCCTTCCGGAGTCTGAATCGGACAAATCCTTCCGTAATGGGAACTGTGAACGTCACGGACTTCAAAGCCTGCGCGTTCTCTTGTTAAACCTCCCGGTCCCATGGAAGACAGCCTTCTTTTATGTTCCAATTCCGCCAGAGCATTCACCTGGTCCATGAATTGCGAAAGTTGGGATGAAGCGAAAAATTCTTTAATGACGGCAACGAGCGGCCGCGCGTTTATAAGCTGAACCGGGGTTATCAATTCAGGGTCCTGAGTAGACATCCTGTCCTGGATATTTCTGCGAAGCCTGGTGAACCCGACGTAAAGCCTGTTTTGTAAAAGTTCTCCCACGGTGCGTACGCGGCGATTTCCCAAATCATCGATGTCATCCGGCTCTGCGGAAGAATCGTTATTCAGTTTGATTATCCCCTTTACGATTAAAATCAAATCTTCAATATCAAGAAGCTGGGTGTCTTTCTTGCTTTTAATGTCCAATCTTTGGTTGATCTTGTAGCGTCCGACAGGAGAAAGACTATAGCGGTCGATTCTCGAGAACATCGCGTCTATCAAGCTTCTCGCGTTTTCAACAGTCGCCAAATCTCCGGGCCTCAATCTTTTGTATATTTCCGCGTTTGATTCGGCGGCGTTCTGGGCGGAATCTTTTTTAATGGTGGCTTCAATGTGTTTTATGCTGCCGGTATCGACGTCTTCGAAAGTTTTTAAAATCTCCTCCTTCTTTTCCATCCCGAAAATGCGGAGCAGCTCCGTGACTGGAGCTTTGCGATGCCTGTCGATTTTCACGACTATCGAGCCGTCAAGGTCCGTGCCGAATTCAAGCCAGCATCCGCGATTAGGGATAACTTTCGCGCCGAAAAATTTCCGGCCGCGGGAAACTTCGGCGTTAAAATAAACCCCGGGAGAACGGATAAGCTGGGAAACAACCGTGCGTTCGACTCCGTTTATGATAAACGTTCCCCTCCTGGTTAAAATCGGGAAATCCCCAAGATAAACTTCCTGCTCTTTTACCGATTTATCGTTCTTGTTTACGAGTTTAACTTTTGCCCTGAGAGGCGCCTCGTAAGAAAGGTCCTTAAAGCGCGCGGTTTCTTCGTCGTACTTCGGCTCATCGAAATAATAATCCGAGAAATAGAGTTCCAGCTCTTTCCCCGAATAATCTTTAATTGGAGATATTTCCTCAAAAAGGCTTTTCAATCCTTTCTTTACGAACCAATCCCAGGACGCCATCTGGAACTCGGCCAAAAAAGGTTGCTTTACTTTTGATTCCGATTCCGACGAAAAAACTTTAACCGGCGTTTTTGTCATACCAAATTTATTTAAATTTTATATTTTTTAAATAT
>JAPLZW010000032.1 GCA_026394835.1 Candidatus Wolfebacteria bacterium | reverse complement strand
AGAAAAGGAATAAAAGTCATAATTTGGTCTCATGTGACAGTTGAGGACGCAATGCAGGTTTTCCGGTTTATGCCGCTTGTCGCCCCGCTCTTCAAAAAATATCTGACTTACGCTTACGGTATGGCGGATTTGGTATTTTGCCCCACGGAATATACGAAATCATTGCTTGTGGCGTATGGTTTGAACCCTCAAAAATTAACGGCCCAATCCAATGCCGTGGATTTGGAAAAGTTTTATGAGGACTCGGAATCAAGAAAGTCGGGAAGAGAAAAATACGGATTGGATTCGATGGCGGTCGGGACGGTCGGTCTCGCGATACCGAGAAAAGGGATAGACACCTTTTTGGATATGGCGGAAAAGTTCAAAAAAAATAAATTTATGTGGTTCGGGAAAATTTATTCAAGTTTTCTCGTGAAATCGCTGCCGAAAAATTTACCCCGCAATGTCAATTTCACCGGCCATATCGACAATGTGAATGAAGCTTATAATTCTTTGGACGTATTCATATTTCCGTCTTACGAGGAGAATCAGGGCATGGTTATCTTGGAAGCCGCGGCCGTGGGTTTGCCGATTATCGTGCGGGATATTCCCGTTTATAACACATGGCTGGTCCACGGCGAAAATTGTCTGAAAGCGAAAACGAACGAAGAATTTGGAAAAAGCATCAAATTATTATTGAATGACGGCGGTTTAAGAGCTATGCTTGGCAAGCAGGCAAAAATCCTCGCCCAAAAAGAAAGTTTGGAAAGTTTGTCGAAAAAGCTTGTCTTGGAATACGATAAAGTTTTGAAAGGATAAATGAGAAAAATAATAGATAAGCACAGGAATATTTGGAAAGAAAAAGAATTCAGAGAAGCTTTTTCCTGGGGGATATTTTTGTTTATCCTTAGTTTGGTTGCTAATAATATCGCCGGAAATTACGCCACTGAAGTTGCCAGTAATTCCGTTACGGATATTATCCTGAACAATGTTCCGGTCTTTAATGTCGGTCCGATTTTGGTTTATGGTTCTATTGTCTTGAGCGTTTTTATAATCGGTCTTCTTGTCCATGATCCCAAGAAAGCGCCCTTCGTGCTGAAAAGTATGGGGCTTTTTTACCTTATCCGGTCGCTTTTTATAAGCATGACTCATCTCGGACCGTTTCCGGGGCAGGCCTTCCTTCCTCATAACAGAATCTGGGATAATTTCAATTTCGGGGCGGACCTTTTCTTTTCCGGGCACACCGGTATGTCGTTTCTTCTGGCTTTGATTTTATGGAAGAACAAAACTTTAAGGTACATACTCCTCGCGTGTTCCGTGGGGTTTGGGGTCACCGTGCTTTTGGGGCATCTGCATTATACAATCGATGTTTTTGCGGCGTTTTTCATAAGCTACGCCATATATAATTTATCGGTCAAATTTTTCAAGAAGGACTGTAAATCCATTGATTAAATACTTACCGGAAACAATCCATGGATAAAGATTTTCCGCAAAAATTGGATGAAGCTAAAAAGTCGCTCCGGCTTTTGTCGGACTTGATTCACGCGGAAGAAAAACGCAACCGCGTCAAGGAATTGGAGTTTGAAATGTCTGACCCGGATTTGTGGAATAATAGAGAAGTCGCTGATAAAAAAATTAAGGAACTTGGAGAGTTGAATAACCTCGCAAAAAGAATTGATGAAATCGAAGGTTTGGTTGCCGAATCGGAAATATCCCTTTCTGCGGAAAAACTTTTTTCGGCGAAGAAGTTGATTGTCCAGCTGGAAAAAGAAAATTTATTCACCGGCAAATACGATAAATTGCCGGCTTTGATTTCAATTTATTCCGGCGCCGGTGGTCAGGATGCCGAGGATTGGACTCATATGCTTTACGAGATGTATCTGAAATATTGCGAAAAGAAGGGGTGGAAAACGAAAACCATCCATGAAACCGTCGGTGATTTCCAATCCAAGACCGGCAGGTATCCCTTAAAAAATGTTGTTTTCTCGGTTGATGGGGATTATGCCTACGGTTATCTGAAAAAAGAATCCGGAGTCCACAGGCTTGTGAGGATATCACCGTTTTCTCCGGAAAAGAAAAGGCACACTTCGTTTGCTCTCGTGGAAATTTTGCCGGATATTGAAAAATCCGAAAAAGAAAATATTAAAATTCCCGAAGAAGATTTAAAAATCGAATTTTCGCGTTCCAGCGGTCCGGGCGGCCAGAATGTGAATAAGGTGGAAACAGCCGTAAGAATAATCCATTTGCCGACGGGGATCTCGGCGGCTTCACAAGTTGAACGGTCGCAATCGCGCAATCGGGAGCTCGCGATGAATCTTTTAAAAGCAAAGCTGGTCAAATTGATGGAGGACACGGAAGCAAAAGAATTGAATCAGCTAAAAACCAAAGTTAAGCCGGAGTGG
>JAPLZW010000056.1 GCA_026394835.1 Candidatus Wolfebacteria bacterium | reverse complement strand
TGGCGCCTGAACTTTAGGAAACCAGTATCGCACAGCGTGATCAGGTGCCGCGATGTTCTGGATTGCGTTAAGTCCAAGACCTGCATTACCTCGCAGACACAGCACTCACGCTCCAGCAGAACGTTTAAAATCCGCAGCCTGGTCTCATCAGATAGTGCCTTGAATGTTTTAGCTAATTTTCTCATATGTCACCTGATTGTATTCGTTTATCCGCATACAGTAATATAATAACGGCAAATGGGCGGGTAGTCAAATTTAATTGACCTTCCCTCCCGTAAATGGTAGTAACTCAATTAGAGTTCTTTGTTAAATAGATCAATAAAAAAAGGCGGGGCCTTTCAGCCCCGCTTGATTATTTAATTTCGCATGATACCGTTTGCCCATGTCTACCAATTGCTGTGATAGTAATGTCCTTCATTCCCTGTGGGATCCCGATAGAGTGGAGTGTACCATATCCCGGCTCCAGTGAACTTGTATAGCACATTGTTCCCTCGCAGTAGGTTACCTTGCATTGGGCATCCTGATTGGTTTCCCAGGACAGGCAGGCACAACCGCAGTCGTCAACTATCTTGACGTTGGTGATGGCCAGCGGTGTACAACTGGAAAAAAGAAGGGCTGCCAGTAACAGCAGCCCCCATATTCGTTTCATGGCCTCATTCCTTAGAGCAGTTTGGCGTAGTCCCAACCGACCTGTGTGGGTGTGAAGGCGCCGCCGCCGTAGATCGACCAGTCCACGGTTTTGTCCGTCAGCTGGTTAAGGCCGTCCTGGGCAGTATAAAGATCATTGAAGTAGGCCACCAGGTTGCGCAGGTCCTCAAAGGTTTTGTCCGAGCAAAGCAGGTTGTTGGCCTTCTCATAATCCTTCTTTAGCTGCAGCATGTAACTGTGCTGGTTGCCGGCCTGGGCCGGTGTGGGAACAGCGGTAAGCTTGGTGTGGAACTTGAAGGCCTCGGTGAATAGTTCGACGCCTTTATCGACAAAGCGTTTGGCTTCGCCTATGCGGAGCTGGCGAGGGACATCGCGCAGGTCGAAATTGGCGATGTAAGGCCAGAAATAGAAGGCCCGGGAAAGCGGAGTGACCATCTGGCCATCGTTTTTGATAGCGCCCTCCGCAGCGGTGATGTACTTTGCCAGGTCAGCAGCCTGATAGGTTTCTACCGGTGCAGCTATCACGATTGGCGCTGTTGCTGGCTGCGCAGCTGCAACGCTATCAGCTTTTGGGGATGCTTCCTGTGCCATAATGGCCTGTGCTTTGGCCTCGACTGCAGCCGTCTTGGCCTTTTCCTTGTCGATGTTACCCTGAACAATGGTATAAACGATGCCGACCAGGGTGATGAGCATCGGGCCCAGGATATCCACCAGGAACTGGCCAATGGTCTGGGCCTTAGCCGGATCCGTGATGAAGAGGCCTACAATGCCTGATGCCAGGGTCAAGAGGGTGACGATGATTTTTTTGTAACCATCCAAAGGGGTCGTATCCATAGTTTTACCTCCATGAAAATGAAAAACCGCCTGGTAGAATATTTACCAGACGGTTGGCTTGTAGTTGAATTATTCTATTTACT
>JAPLZW010000076.1 GCA_026394835.1 Candidatus Wolfebacteria bacterium | reverse complement strand
CTTTATTATTTCAGTTACAATACTCTTCAACGGGTCGTGGAAGACGCCGGTTTGGAATGTATACTGCAAACAGGGTTTCAGCGATATTCCCTAGCCAATAATTTTGGATGGCTTGCTCAAGGAAAGGGAGGAGGCCAGTTTTGTTTTAACATGTTTAACGATCGGGAGCTTAATTTTCAATATGAAAAAGTTCTTGTGCAGAACAGAATCGCAGACTCTATTTTATTTTTTTGTCGGCCAAAAACCATAAAATCCGCGTAAGATCGATTAACTGATCGGGGGATCCAGATATGAAAAAAATAAGAACTTTAATTACAGGTATTACCGGTATGGTCGGGTCGCATTTGGCAGATTACCTTATAAAAAATACGAGTTGGGACATTTATGGTATGTGCCGATGGAGAAGTCCGCTTGATAATGTAGAACATTTATTGGAAAGGGCTAACCGAAAAGATAGGCTGTATTTTATCAGCGGAGACCTTAACGATTATATTTCGTTGCAAAACGCTGTTGAGGAGAGCCGGCCAGACTATGTGTTTCACTTGGCGGCTCAGAGTTATCCACTCACAAGTTTTACTTCACCTATTTATACCTTGGATACAAATGTTCTTGGCACGGAGAGGCTGCTGGAAGCGCTCAGGCGGTGTAAAAACATTGATCCTGTCATTCATGTGTGTTCTTCTTCAGAGGTATTTGGGCGGGTTCCTAAAGAAAAGTTACCTATTAATGAGGAGTGCTCATTTCATCCTGCGTCACCATATTCTATTTCCAAAATTGGAACCGATCTTGTGGGGCGGTTTCATGCTGAGGCCTATGGTCAGAAAGTAATGACGACGCGAATGTTTACTCATACCGGGCCACGCCGCGGTGATATTTTTGCTGAATCAACTTTTGCTAAGCAGATTGCCATGATTGAACGAGAGATGATCCCGCCAGTTGTTAAAACCGGCAACCTGAATTCTTTACGAACTTGGGCGGACGTACGCGATGCTGTTCGTGCTTATTATATGCTGGTCACTATTAACCCTATTCCCAGGGAATATTATAATATTGGCGGCACATTTTCCTGCACGATAGGAAAGATGTTAGATTATTTGTTATCACTTTCTACACGTAAGGATATTCGTGTTGAGCAAGAGCAAGAGAGATTTCGGCCTCTGGATGCCGACCTCCAAGTGCCAGATACGACTAAGTTCAGAAAACACACAGGATGGGAACCCGAGATTTCTTTTGAGAAAACCATGCAGGATCTTCTGGATTACTGGCGGGAAAGAGTAAAAGCCGGGAGAGCTTTTTTATCTCGATGAATAAGAAGGTATCTTTAAACTTGCTGAATAGTCCGCCTTCTTTGTTATGTCCTAAACTGAGGCCTGTTTCTCTCATGCATCAAAATCCTTGGTTTAAGGTGATGTCAAGGGGGTCTTACTATACTATAGAATATAAACAGCCACAGGTTATAATACTTCCCATTTTAGATAATAGGGCCATTGTGATGGTACGTGTTTACAGGCCGGTGATAGCGGACAATACGCTTGAATTGCCTGCGGGAGGAGCGAGTAGAAACGAACTTCTCGTTTCAGCTGCAGTCCGTGAATTTCGAGAAGAAACAGGGATATTGATTTCCGATCTCAAGAGATTTCAAATGTTATCTCCTCTCGTTAATATGGCTCGCAGTCCAACTTTGCCTTGTATTTTTCAAGTTCACCTTGTTCAGCAAGAATATGATCTAAGAATGGATCATGACCATGAGGTTTCGAGCGTGGAGTGTTTTTCTTACAAAAAGGTGCTCCAAAAAATAGAACAAGGGGAAATTTATATGGGTCTTCAAATCGCTGTCATAATGAGGTATTTTATAAGCAACCAGATTATAAAACAAGCCGAATAAACGCATGCAGCCAAGAATAGTTGAAATAGATAAAAATAGTGGAGATTTTGTTTTTAGTATGATAAATAATAAGAACCTACTTATCTAAGAAGGGAGACGAATGGCAAATATAAAAACAGAAAAACACGATGCAATAATTCTTTCGAGTGGAGACGAAAAGGAAACCATCAAGGCGTTCATAAAACACTTCAAGGAGTCTCCCTTGCCCGATGACGAAGTTTTGCAGAATATGGGATTGTTTCTCACTTCGAAAGCTCTGTCGAGAATCCTTTTCTTTTATGAGATTTACAAAAAGATAATTCACAGTCATGGCATCATTGTAGAATTCGGCGTACGTTGGGGACAGACTCTCTCTATCATGTCGGCGCTACGGGGTATCTTTGAACCGTTTAACCGTCACCGCAAAATTGTCGGCTTCGATACATTTAATGGTTTTTGCGGAATAGGGGAAAAGGACGGTGAACAGTGCAAGTGCGCTGACGGTTCGTTTTCTGTGACAGATGGCTACGAAGCATATCTTGACAAGCTGCTCAGCCTGCAGGATAATCTCAATCCTATCGCTCATTTGAAGAAATACGAACTCGTGAGCGGGAACGCCATAGAAACAGTTCCCGCTTATTTCTTGAAACATCCGGAAACAATAGTATCTCTGGTTGTTTTTGATTTCGACATCTATGAACCGACAAGGGTCGCTCTTGAAGCGGTCAAGCCTTATCTTTGCAAGGGAAGTATTATTGTGTTTGATGAACTATGCGATGACATTTTTCCGGGCGAAACAATTGCTGTGCGGAAAATTCTCGGCTTGAATAACGTTCGGATTCAGAGAATGCCTATGACCTCGAGAATTTCATATATGGAAATCACGTGAAGTCAATTTGTAAGGACATCCGAAGACAGATTTTGCACGTATCGAAGGAAAGCGGGCACGGGCACATCCCAACATGTTTTTCGATTGTAGAAATACTATGGGCTGTCTATCAAGTCCTTCGTCATAACCCCAATAATCCTTTGTGGAGGGGGCGGGATTTGTTCATTCTTAGCAAAGGGCACGGTGCTTTGGCTCATTACTGTGTTTTGGCAAAATTGGGTTATTTTGACCAGGACAAAATCAAAACTATGGGTATGTTTGAATCAAGCTTTGGGTGTCATGCTGATCGTTTTAAAGTCCCGGGTATTGAGGCTTCAACTGGTTCTCTGGGTCATGGGATCAGTCTGGCTGTTGGAATGGCTCTAGCGCTTAAAATCGAAGAGAGCGACAGGCGGGTGGTAACGCTGATTGGAGACGGGGAAGCAAATGAGGGGTCGGTCTGGGAAGCCTTGCTTGTGGCGTCAAACTTGGGTCTTCCGAATATGACCGTAATTTACGATGATAACCATTCTCATTCTAGGGGACTGCAAATTGTCAATCCCGCGGAAAAATTTCTGGCTT
>JAPLZW010000097.1 GCA_026394835.1 Candidatus Wolfebacteria bacterium | reverse complement strand
AACCAATCTTACGAAGTTGAACTTCGTAAGATTGGTTCTTAAGATTTAAACTTTGGTCATTGAGACTTCCGTAAACGCCTGTCTGTGGCCTTTCTTCTTCCTGTATCTCGATTTTGAATGGTACTTAAACACGATTTTCTTCTTGTCCCTGCCCTGCCTTACAAGCGTTCCTTCCACAACCGCGCCCGGAACATAAGGAGCGCCGATTTCCACCTTGTCGCCGAGAGCCACGAGCAAAACTTTGTCGAATTTTAAAACAGCGTCCTTCTCGCCTTCTTTTTTCTCTATTTTCAGTTTTTTCCCGGCCTCAACTTTATACTGCTTGCCACCGGTTTCTATGATTGCAAAAACCATAATATTGATTATTAATTAACGCTTATCATAACAGATACCCCGATTAAAATCAAGATACTGAGGAGCAAAGTAAAAAAAGTGAATACGTAAGACAAAAAACACTCCCTGTAATACAAAAACCCCGCCAAAAAGAAATCTATGATTTCCATAAAAAACGCCGCGGCCAGAATCCCTAAAACATCCCAAACGCCTCCCTTAAAATCTATAACTCCCCCATAAGTATCATAGTGAAGGACAAGCGGCGGCTTTAACGGCCCCAAAAAAAACATCGCCAAAATGAAGGCAAGCATCAAGACCGCGAAAGCAAGCCCGAAAACGGATGTTAAGTAACGATTTTTAGTAAAACTCCCGAAAATCATATGAAAGTTTGAAACTAAGACATTTAAATGCTATCATTTCCCCCATGAAAATCAAATTCTCCGAAAAATCGAAAAAGAAGAATATCGTTCTTTCAAAAGAAAAAGAGTCCTTTTGCTTTCTTCTTGCTGACGGCGGAAAAAGTTTAAAAATCGGGCTCGGCGATTACAAAGACCTTAACCGCAGAAAATTGGTCATCACAAGCCGGCAGATAGTTTCTCTTGCCAAGACGAATAAAATCAAAAAGTTGTCTTTGGAATTTTCCGATTTCCTTATTCCCAATCTCAAAATGAAAGGCTCAGAAATCGCGGGAGTAATGGCCACCAATTTCCTGATGGCTAATTTTGAATTCGTGAAATATAAAACCGCGCCCAAAGAGGGCTGGAATTTTGTGGAAGAAGTGGAAATATCCGGCAAAATTTCCGATGATGCCAAAAAAGAATTTTTGAAGGGCGTAATCATCGGCGAAGAAACCAATAATTGCCGTTCGCTCGCGAATACTCCGGGAGGAGAAATGACACCAAAAATGCTTGCCGGAGCCGCGAAACGCGCAGGCCGTTATTCCGGAATCAAAGTCAAAGTCTTTGATGAAAAAGCCATGGCGAAACTCAAAATGAACGCCATCTTGGGAGTCGGCAAAGGCTCTGTTGAAAAACCGAAATTCATAGTAATGGAGTATTCAAAAGGCCCGAAAAAAGAAAAGCCCGTTGTTTTGATTGGTAAAGGAGTCACCTTTGACACCGGCGGGTTGAATATCAAAACAGACGACTACCAAAAAGACATGCATATGGACATGTCGGGAGCCGCCTCGGTTATAAGCGCCGTAACACTCGCCGCCAGGTTAAAAATAAAAAAGAATATCGTCGGGTTGATTCCCTCGGCGGAAAATATGCCATCCGGCTCAAGCTACCGCCAGGGAGACCTGATAAAATCCATGTCCGGAAAAACCATTGAAGTTTCGGATACCGATGCCGAAGGCAGGATTATTTTGGCTGATGCTTTAACTTACGCCCAAAAATATAATCCCAAACTTGTGGTTGATGTGGCAACCCTGACCGGCGCCGCGGAAGTCGCTCTGGGACAGCGGGCATCGGCAATCCTGACCAAAGACGAAAAACTGGAAAAACTTTTCCGCGAGCTGGGAGAGGAATCAGGCGATTACGTCTGGCCATTGCCTTTATGGGACGAATACGAAGACGATATTAAAGGCACATTTGGAGATTGGGCCAATACCGGCAAAACCCGATACGGAGGCGCGATTACCGGCGCGATATTCCTTTATCAATTCGTCCCTTCGATAAACTCAGGACAAGCCAAAGTCCCATGGGTTCATATGGATATCGCGCCAAGAATGATTTCCATTGACGGCGAATATCTCGCGAAAGGCGCCGCCGGCGCGCCGGTAAGATTACTGGTAAAACTACTGGAGAAATTCTGAGTTTATTTAAGATCGTCCAGGAAAAATTCATAGTAGGCTGAAATGCTTGACGCATAAAGCATCATCCAGAAAAATAGCTCCTCAAAAGGAAAGGCCACTCCGAATATTTTCACTTCGCCGATATACTGCCCCGGGAAATACCATCCGCCGGTTTTTAACGCTATAAATTCAGACGTAAACCAGACAAGAAAGAAGAACGCTGCGATTTTAAAAAACCGCGGCAATAAATCCGGCTTATAAAAAATCATAACGGCCGTTGGAATCACCGCGATAAAGCCACCTAAAAGATAAACAAATGGTATTTTAAAAAGGTCGGGGTAAAACGGGAAAAATACCAAAATACAGATCACAACCAATAAAAACGGCAATATCCCCCAGATTAAATTCCCCGACAATGATTTCCCTTTACTTTTATCCAAGAAATGTTCGTAGAAGATTATTACAAAAAGAGTCATCAGGGCATAGCCGATTATGTCATCTACTGGCAAAATTCCAAAAATTCTTTGTGAAAATACCAACCTTCCCACTATCCAAGCTTTATTAAAAGTTTCTAAAAAATCAAAAACAAACCCCCACAAAACGCCGAATACTAAAACACCCCAAAATACTTTTGATAAATTCTTTTTTTCTCTTACGATAAGATAAAGTGAAGATGGTAGA
>JAPLZW010000012.1 GCA_026394835.1 Candidatus Wolfebacteria bacterium | reverse complement strand
GCGGATAGAAGAAGGCGTAAAATCGGTCAGGATTTTCGGCCAAGAAATTCCGGTGCGCTGTAAGATAAGAACCGTAAGCGGCTATTCGGCGCACGCGGACCAGCCCAAACTTTTGGAGTGGCTCAAGCCTATGAAAAATTCCCTTAAAAAAGTTTTTGTGGTCCAAGGAGAAAAAAGCCAGCAAGAAGCCTTGACCGCCAAAATAAAAGATGAACTCGCCATTGATGCGGAGATACCTTCATTAAACAAAGAATATATCTTATAATTTAAACACTATGGAAAAACCGAAATTCGTAATTTGTGTGTCAGGCGCGGCGGAAACCGGGTTCTGCGGACCGGGCTCATTCGAAAAAGCCGAAGAAATCGGAGCGGAGATAGTGAGGCAGGGCGCAATTATGGTTGATGGAGCGACAACGGGATTCCCCTACGCCGCGGCTAAAGGCGCGAAAAACGCCGGCGGAATGGTCTTGGGAGTTTCGCCCGCAGAAACCGAATATGAACATGTTAATACGTATGAACTGCCAACCGATTATCACGATATGATTCTTTATGCGGGCACGGGATATTCAGGGAGGAACCTGTTGCTTACACGATTCGCCGACGCGGTGATCGTGGGCTGCGGCAGGATGGGAACGATTAACGAATTCACAATTGCCTTTGAAGACAAAAAACCTATTGGCATCCTGGAGGGTGAATGGGAGACAGACGAACTTCTCCGGAATATCATTGAAAAATCCCACCGAGCCGAAGAAATGAGGGATAAGATAGTTTATTCCAAGAGCCCGAAAGAACTTGTGGCTAAGGTGATACAATTGATAGACATAGAGAAGAAGATGATTATAAGCGCCCGGTCAAAAAAAGCATAAACAAAAAGGTCGAGAGGCGATAATCAGATTTAATCATATGGCAAAAAAGCCAATCGGCGTCGTCACTCATTACTACGACAAAATCGGCGTGGCGATAGTTAAATTCAATAAGGATATATCCGCCGGAGAAACAATGGAATTCAAGGGCGCGAACACCGATTTTTCACAGACCATCACTTCGATGCAATACGACCATAAAGAGATACCGAAAGCGAAAAAGGGCCAGGAAATTGGCATCAAAGTTGACGAGAAAGTGCACGAAGGAAACGAGATTTTTGAAGCTTAATAAACAAAGTTCCAAATCACAGATTCCAAATTACAAATAATTGCGCTTGGGATTTGGTGCTTGAATTTTGGTGCTTCTTACTGATGTATAAGAATTTTATCCTGCCCGCGAGCCTGCTCGCGGCGACAATCATCGGGGCGGGCATATTCAGCCTGCCGTATGTTTTCGTGAAAGCCGGGTTAGTAACCGGCTTGTTTTATTTAATTTTATTCACCGCGGTTCTTATTCTGATTCACCTGATGTACGCGGATGTTATTTTACGCACCGAAAGCAAGCATCTTTTTACCGGTTATGCGGAGCTTTATCTCGGTAAAGCCGGGAAATGGCTCGCCGCCATGACCACGATTCTCGGGATGATCCTTATCATGACCGCCTATCTCGTTCTTTCCGCTAATTTTATTAATTTAATGCTCCCCAGCCTTGATATTGCTTACCGCATTCTGCTTTTCTGGGTATTGTCATCCATCCCGATATTTTGGGGCGTGAAACGCCTGGCTGCTTCGGAATTTTTAACGACTATCGGAGTTATTTTTATAATTTCCTTAATATTTTTCTACGGAGCCGGTTCTTTCGTGAAAGTCGCGGCTACCCCATTGTTTAATATGACTTATCTTTTTCTGCCTTACGGCGCGGTTCTGTTTTCCTTGAGCGGCCGCACCGCCATCCCTGCATTAATCCATTATTTCGATAAAAATCACGAACCGGAAAGGCGCGCTAAAAAAGCCATTATCTGGGGCACTTTATTGCCGGCATTCCTGTATCTGATTTTTGTCATAGGAATCATAAATTTACCCGGCACCATTTCCGAAGACACGGTTTCCGGGCTTATGGGCAATCTGCCGCAATGGTTTCTTTTGCTTGTGGGAGCGCTCGGCTTAATTTCGCTTTGGGACACCTACGCGATGGTGGGACGGGACATCAGAAAAAGCTTGGAGGCGGATTTCGGATTTAATGATAATTTCGCCGGCACGCTCGTAGCCGTTTCGCCTCTTATTCTTTATTTTGCCGGACTTAAAAATTTTATGGATTTGGTCGGGCTGGTTGGAGGCGTATTCATCGGACTCGAAAGTTTATTTATCGTGCTAATCTGGCAAAAAGCCAAAAAACTGAATCCTAGAGACGGCCTTTTGAGAAAAATCCCGGCTTTCATCCCTTATCTCTTGCTTATTATTTTTATAATTGGAATACTGTTAGAAATTAAGTAGCGGCCCTCGTAGTTGAATGGATACAATATCTCCCTCCGAAGGAGAAGATACAGGTTCGATTCCTGTCGAGGGCACCACGTAGGAAATTGCCTTGGCAAAAAGGAAGGGGGTTGGGGGGAAGCCTGCCTGCCGGCAGGCAGGGAATTTTTGCCCGCCCTCGCTTTCCGCCGCCGCCGAATTTCGTGCCAGTAAAACTGGCGCGCCGCCTATTTTAATCTTTCAATCTCTTTCTTGATTTCCTCAATTACTTCAGGGTTATGGATTATCTTATTTTTACCCTCGGTTATGGAAATAATATAAAATACCTTTCCGCCGTATTTTGCGGTAAATTTTTCATGCGTTTTTTTCTGTTGTTCTCTCTCGTTGATTATTTGCGTAATATATTCAAAGCCCGCAGGTTTTATTTGAAGACCGATATATTTTTCTTTAATTTTAATAAAATAATCAACATTGTATCCTCTATCCCATTCGTCGGGGGCGGGTTCGATTTTAACTCCAAGAATTTTTTCAAGCTGTCCATAAATTGTTTGAATCTCTGACTGGTAGCCGTCAAAGGTTCTATTTATTACCAAATTGTATATGAAATTTATACAATCCTCTTCGGTAACATCTTCTATCTCGGCTTTACAAACATCAGTAACCTTAATAAATAGAGTTTTCCCGAGTTGCTCAAGATGTTGTTTCGAATAGGCTTTGTCTAAATAAAATTTTTCCCAATCATTTAGGGTCTTTGGTGCACATTTTCTAATCAACTCCGCAACGGGGCCAACCTTACTTTTTCTGGTTAGACCCCATCGCATATTCGCTTGATTTAATATCCATTCTTTTGCCATATTATTTTGTTAGATTTAAAAATTTTATTTTGTATTTGTAATCAAAGCCATTATCAACATCGACAAGTTGATTTTTTATCAAGTGAGCGTTTATAAATGTCTTATTTTTTAAGTATAGGTAGCAAAGCAGATTGTTTTCTTGATCGTATTTTTGTGAATCAAATCTCATAAAAACCCTCTGGTTCTTCAATTTTGCTTGTAAAAATTTAATAGCGTCGTCAATTTTATCTTTATTAACTTTTACCCCAATCAACCTTACTAACAGATCGTTATTTAATAATAACTTTTCTGGGCTTACAATTTCTTTGACAGAATATGTATTTATTGCCTCGCTTTCCGTTGAATCGATTTTAGATCCAAATTGTAATTTTTTCGGATCAATTTTTCGGTCAAACTTTATTGTATCTTTAAAAATATATGGCAATTCAGATATATTTTCTGCGTAACTGATATCGTGCTGTTTTTGATCAATAAATTCAAATGAGATATTTTTAAACAAATCATCTTTGGTTGCCCCAATTTTTTCTTTTATTGTAGATAAATAATTATTATTGATCTCGTATCCAAATGAATTGCGATTTAAGTTTTTTGCCGCAAGCGTTGTGGTACCGCTTCCTAAAAATGGATCTAATACATTATCGCCAACAAAGCTAAACATTTTAATAAGCCGCTTTGGTAATTCTTCGGGGAACATTGCCAAATGTTTATCTTGCTTCGCACCATTAAAATTCCAATGGCCATTAAAATACTGATTCCATTCATCGTTTGACATTTTTGACTCTTCTTTTATTTCTTTCGGTACAAAAGGAGAAACGCCCAATTTCTTAAAAATCAATATAAATTCATAGTCCAACTTGATAATTCCATTTCTAGGATAAGGGAAACTCCCCATTATAGTAGCGCCGCCGGTAGTATTCATTGTCGTTGCTTTTTGCCAAATAATAGCTCCCATATAATCAAAGCCGATAGTTTCGCAAAATTTAATTATTTCTGTTCTAATCGGAATAATTTTATATCTACCATAATAAACAGAGCGAGCGAATTGATCGCCTATATTTATACAGAGACGACAACCACTATTTAACACCCTAAAACATTCTTTCCAAACTAAATTTAGATTATTAATATAATTTTCATAACTATCATTGAAGCCAATCTGGTCTGACGAGCCATAATCTTTTAATTGCCAATAAGGTGGTGAGGTAATCACAAGATGAACAGAATTATTTTTTAATTCCGCCATATTCCTGGAATCGCCTATCACAATCTTGTGAGTAGTTTTCATATAATCTATTTTATTAAATCCTCGATTGAAACGCCAAATGCCTTGGCTATTTTCGACATAATCATAACGGACGGTTTTTTAATTACATTGCTTTCAATTTTTGTTAGGGTAGTATATTTAACGCCGGATTTTTTGGCAAAATCTTCTTGCGACAAACCCAGCTTTGCTCGTTGTTTCTTTATATTTTCCCCTATATTGATTTCTGTTGCCATATTTTCAATTATTTGATAGTATGATAATGATGTGATATGCTTTCAATATAATGATACCAAATTTTTTGAAAACAATCAAACAAAATTTATGGCGGCGCATTTCGCAAAGCGAAATACGAAATTCGGCGGCGGCGGAAAGCGAGGGCGGGCAAAAATTCCCTGCCTGCCGGCAGGCAGGCTTCCCCCCAACCCCCTTCCTTTTTGCCAAGGCAATTTCCTACGTGGTGCCCTCGACAGGAATCGAACCCGAAGGGGGTCGGGGGCAGTGGAATGCCCCCGTGTAGGAAAAAGCGCGAAGCAGCGGATTAAAAACCGAGGGTTTTTAAAAATTTTCGTGGATACGAAAATTTGTGAGATTCCTTCGGGTGCACACTTTAGAAAATTTGACTTCGTGGGCTTTTTTTATTTAAATAAATCTATAATTCCTCGCGCGGATTGGGATTACTGAACCTTGTCACATAAGGAGGATATCAACAATGCTTATCACGAATTGGCTGCCCGGCTGGAAACTTCAAGCACTTGATGCCCAAGACCTCTTCGCTCCCTACAAAAAGGAGGGCGATTTCATGGTGAGGGCGTGTAAAATTCTTTCCGATTTAGGGGTAATGCCCAAGGTCCCAGGAAGAAAAGGCAGAGCGGGTAATATTGTTATAAGAGACCGCTTTCCCAATTCCCATGGGTTCCTCGCAACAGGAAGCGAGACCGACAAAGAGCGCATGGGGATTAAAGACCTTACTTTTGTTACCCGCGTATATTGGAAGGAAAAGATTGTCTACTCCTTCCAGGATGGAAATCTCGGTCTGGACGAGACTATCCTTGCGCCAACCACAGAATCATTATTGGCGGGGCAAGTCTTTCTGGCCAACCCCGAGCTGACTGTGTCGATACACTTCCACAAACAGCTCGCCGAAGGCTTATTCCACCCGCAACGCCTGATTAAAGTCAGATATCCCGCCGTAAAAGAATCCGATTGGCGACACCTGCGGAACCTTACCGAAAAGGGCTATAGAGAAATCGGGCTTCTCGGACACACCAATATAAACAAAGACGAATTGGACGCCGCCTTTGTCTTTGGAAGAGACCCAGAAGAAACACTGTGGCGAGCAGTCCGCCTCGTAAAGCAATCCTCCGAGGCCGGTGGCTAACGCCATCGGCTTCTTTTTTTACAATTCTTTTTCCATCTGCCGCGCGATAATATAATGCCAGAATAGGAAAAATATTATGATACTAATAAGCAGTCCTATTTCCGCCATTTTTAGATAGCCTCTTACAAGCTCAAAAGACGCTCCGGATACGTATCCCAAAACTCCCACAACCAGCACCCAAAGAAATGTCGCAAGGATATCGGTTTTTAAAAATTCCGAGAGCTTAATCCCCTTCATGCCGACGCGCATCAAGGCCAAATGGTTAAACCCGTAGGCGAATTTGGAAATTA
This sequence comes from Candidatus Wolfebacteria bacterium, assembly GCA_026394835.1. GTDB lineage: Bacteria > Patescibacteriota > Minisyncoccia > UBA6257 > UBA9933 > JAPLZW01. The sequence continues at coordinate 20,915 of JAPLZW010000012.1, read as the reverse complement.
AAATCGTGTGCGTCAATCTGCGCTCTATGTGATGGTCCAAGGGACCCGAAGCTTTCCCAATCCATTTATGTATTAAAGAACTTGAAACGTGATGGCTACTCAAATATCGCCCCAGGAAATACCAAATTAAATCCCCTGTCTCGGCGCCGAGCAAAGCCAAGATAAATACAAAAAACGGGTTGAAAATCCCCTGCTGGGTCAAAAACGCGGCGGAAAAAAGCGTTACGTCTCCCTCAAAAATTGAGCCTACAAAAATAACCGCATAGCCCAGAGGCAGCCAAGCCGTAAGATAACTGAATAAAACCGAGGTCGTAGCCATAGCCAAGTAGATAAATAAATTATAGCAGATTTGTTTTACAAATGTTTTACACCCCTCCCGCGAAACTCGGATGTAGGTTTTAAGCCACGATCCGATCGTGGCTTAAAACCTCACTTCATGTTTTGTAAAACATTTTTTACACAAAAATTCTAAAACCCGATAATGGCTTAAAACCTACATAGTGAGTATCCATGCCATTATCAGGTAATGGCTTGAAACCTCACTTTGGTTTTTAAAAAGGCCGTTTTTCTGAATTCTTTGTAAGATGTAAAACATTTTAAACCAAATTTTGGGTGTTTTACCCGCAAACAATGTTTGCTGTTTTACACAGCAAAAAATTTTATTCAGGAAATTTTTCGGTAAATTTAGACAACTTGTCATACATTCCCCACTTATAAAGCCTATACAAAGATTTAAATCTATCAGAGACATCGGGATCGCTACCTATTTTTTCTAACCACCCAGTAAATTGCACCCCTTTATAGCCTTTTAGTTTTTTATAAAAAAGAGGAATTATAATATCTTTTAACTGATCAAATTCCCTAACCATCAAAACCGCTACGCACCCCCTTTTATAACCATCCTTACCAGAACCCTTCCGGTAATATATCTTATTTCGCAATCTTAAACTTTTTTTAACCATTTCCAGTAAAGAAGCGTCCCGCTCATTCATCCCGATCACGAATGTTGGAATTTTATATTTCTTCCCATTACCCCTCCTCCTTCCGGGGCAAAAAGTAAAACAACCTTCTCCGTCTACAAGCCCACGAATATATTCCCAACTCAAAGGTTCTTTTTGTTCGCTTTGTTTATCAGTAAACATCGTATTTGATGTGTCTGCGGGATACATACTATAATTATAACAAATGACACAAAAATTGGAACTTGGAAATTACGGCGAAACTCTCGCCTGCGAGTACCTTATCGGCAAGGGCTATAAAATTCTTGAGCGGAATTACCGTAAGCCCTGGGGCGAGCTGGATATTGTAGCGAGGGCGCCGGACAAAACCCTGATTTTTGTGGAAGTAAAAACGATGACGGTAAGCAACCATAACGATGACAATGACTATGACAACATGAAACCCGAGGATCAAATGAGCCGGCAGAAAATTTTAAAAACCCAGAAAGCCGCCCAGCTTTACGCCGGGCATTATCCGGAGAAAATTGACGAGAAAAGGGGATGGAGAATTGACTTGATAGCCTTGACAACAAATGGAAAAAATTATGAAATAAAGCACTACGAAAACATCTGAACCTTGCGAATATTTTCCTTTTCGCCGTGCTCAAATTTCAGCCAAATCGTATTTCGGGGTAGAATTTTTTTTATATTTTCCGCCCACTCTATTAAAACGACATTCCGGGGATTTTTTAGAATCTCCTTAAAACCCAGCACATCCATTTCTTTGGGATTCTTTATCCGGTACGCATCGACATGATACGCGTTCTTAAATCTTAAATCATAAATCTTATATCTTTTAAGAAGCACAAACGTGGGGCTCGTAATTTTTTGCTTCACGCCCAAATGCCGCAAAAAGTTTTGCGTAAAGGTAGTTTTCCCGGAGCCTAAATCTCCGGAGAGCGCCAAAACCAAAGCATTCTTAATTGACGCTTTTTTAGAAAGCTTATCCGCAAGTTCTTCGGCTAATTTTTTGGATTCTTTTAGAGAATTTAATTTATGTGCTTGCTTTCGTGTGCCTAACCACATATTGATAATTTTCAAAAAGATATAACAAACTATTGACGATCGTCAATGATTTGTTATATTCCACAACTTTTAAAATTTTTACGGATTATTATCTTCGGCGCTGATTTTCCTCCAAATGATTACAAAGAACACCGCTAAAATCAATGAGAGTAAAACATCAATCAAGAAAACCTGCGGCCAAAATCCCTGGGCCGAAGCGAGCAGGGAAGCATTAGCGGGCACACTCGCGATTTCCGTTTTTTGGGAATTTGAACCCGCGGCCTGTTTTATTTCGTAAATATTCGCTTTGCCGGGAGTGGGCTTTATCGTAAAAACAAATTTATCTCCCTGCTTTATTAAAGATTCTCCGGCTGCGGCCGTGCCGGCATATTCCGCTTGTGAGATTAAATTACTTTGATTATCAAAAAGAAAAAGTTTCTCGCCGTTATTATTTAAAGAAATTTTCGTCTGGGAATAGGGGAGTGATATATATTCATCGGCCCCGATATTAAAACCAGCGGGGAATTTAAAAGTTTTATTCGCCGCGTCCTTCAGCTTCCAACCGGATAAATCAGTAGCCCCAGCGCCATTATTATAGAGTTCAATAAATTCACCGTCGGCATCTAAACCGGCAGGATTAGGAAGAAACTCGCTGATTATAACCATGAGTTAATTATAACAATCCCAAGTGCCGATAAGCGGCTTCGGTTGCCACTCTGCCCGAAGGCGTTCTTTGCAGCATCCCGATTTTCAAGAGATAAGGTTCATACATCTCTTCCACCACGGCTTTTTCCTCGCCCAACGCGGCAGCTAAAGTATTTAAACCGACCGGCCGGTTCCTGAATTTTTTAATAATTGTTTCCAAAAGTTTTCTGTCCGCGGATTCAAGCCCCAAAGAATCAACATCCAGCATGTCTAAAATCTTTATTGCCGCGTCTTTATTTATCGCTTAAGCCTTCGCGATAATCGCGGTGGCTTCGGGTTCTATTTCAACGCCAATCAAAGCAGCTGAGCGCTTGATGATTTCTTCGATTTCGGGGTGGTTGTAATAATCCAACCGGAAAATCGCGCCAAAGCGGGAGCGGAGAGGGGACGAAAGCATATCCACCCGAGTCGTGGCGGCAATCAAAGTGAAAGGCGGCAAGTCCAAAGAAATCATCCTCGCGCCCAAACCTTTGCCCATCACAAGATGAAGCTTCCGAAATTCCATTGCCGGATAAAGAACTTCTTCTATCGTGCGGTTCAGCCTATGGCACTCGTCAATAAAAAGAATATCGTTTTTTTCAAGGCTGGAAAGAATGGAGGCGATATCTCCGGCCTTTTCCAAGGCCGGCCCGGAAGTGATTTTTATATCCGCGCCCATTTCTTTGGCGGTAAGATACGCCAAGGTGGTTTTACCCAGCCCGGTCTGGCCGCAAAAAAGCAGATGGTCGGAAGGCTCTTTCCGTTTCGCCGCGGCCTTAAGAATAAGTTTCAGATTTTCTTTGATTTTTTCCTGCCCGATATAATCCTTCCATGTGGAAGGCCGCAAAACCGAGTCTATCATCCGGTCTTCGGGATTTTCCTGGCTGTTTTTAGGTTGGGTTGACATTTGAGAAAAACTGTGCTACACTTTTTGGAGAATTTAAAGAGATGGTCCCGTTGAAAGTTAGCCTGACCACAGTTTACCATTAAATCCCCATCTAACAATATTGGGGTGTCGGGCCAACCTTTAACGGGATAAAAAAGGACTGCCTAATTCTGTGGGCGAACAATGGGAATTTCTTTTAGCTATTGGCCAGCTTGGTTCCGACTGAGCTAAGCCTCGAAGAAGTTCTTGATTTCCTTGCTCAAGGATCTAAAATTGCCCACAGGCTCAGACAGTTCTTTTTTTTATTTCAAAAAATCTTCCCACTCGATCGGACCGGTCGCAGACTCCACTTCGTCAAAAGTAGTCTCCCCGGAGATCACCTTTAATATCCCGTCAAACTGCATCGTGACCATTCCATTTTTAATGGCATACTCCTGAAGCGTGGCTTCTCCGGTGTCTTTGTTTATCATTTCCTCAATCTTGGCGCCGACAGGCATCAGTTCGTAAATCGCAGTTCTTCCCTTGTAGCCAAAGCCATTGCATTTATCACAGCCTTTGCGCTTAAAAACTTTTACTTCTTTGAAATCTTCCTTTTTTACTCTCTGCGGCAAGCCTGCCAGGAATTTTTTGATTTTATTTTTTAAATCTTCCGAAGGCTCGTCTTTTATTTTACAAAATCCGCAAAGCCGGCGGACCAGCCTCTGGCCGATAATCATATTCACAGCCGGACCGATGCTTGTCGGGCGCACTCCCAAATCGAGTAAGCGGGGAATCGCGCCGGCAGCTTCATTCGCATGAACGGTTGAGAAAACCAGGTGCCCCGTCAGGGCGGCCTGAATGCCGATTTCCGCGGTTTCCTTGTCCCGGATCTCACCAACCAAAAGAACGTCCGGATCCTGGCGCATTAATGATTTCAAACCATCCGCAAACCCATAACCGGACTCTTCGTCCACTTGAGTCTGCTCAATGCCATGAATCTTGTATTCTATCGGATCTTCTATGGTGATAATTTTTATCTCCGAATTTTGTTTGTGCTTCAAAAAAGCGTAGAGCGTTGTGGTTTTTCCGGAGCCGGTAGGCCCGGTATTCAAAATCATGCCGTTCGGCCTTATTAATTCTTTTTCGATAATTTCCAGATCATCCGCGCGCAAGCCCAATTCTTTCAAATTAATATTGATGGCGTCCGGGTCCAAAAGCCTCATCACGATAACTTCCCCGAATTCCACGGGCGCGACCGCGACCCTAACCTCAATTTCTTTTCCGGAAAGCTTTATGGAGAAGCGGCCATCCTGGGGCTCGCCATGGACATTAAGCTTCAGCTCGGACAGAAGTTTTATCCTTGAGAGTAAGTGAGAATAGGCGGTTTTTTGGACTTCAAGGACATCGTGCAGCAAGCCGTCAATCCTTAAGCGGAATTTAACTACAGTCTCTTCGGGTTCAAGATGGATATCCGAAGCGCGTAAAAATAAAGCGCCCGCTAAAATCACTTCCAAAAAATTACTAGTGTCGGTTTCCGAGAAGTTGAGCGCGGCGACGGATTTCTTGACGCCGTCAAAAGAAGTAAGATTTTTTAAAATTTCCTGGAGCTTGCTCTCCTCTATATTTACCGAGCCGGTGATTTTTTCCTGAGCCGAAGAAACGAATTTATAAAAATCCAAAAGGTGCCTCAGGCTGCTCAAAGAAACCACAAAAAGCGAAATTTTGTATCCTTTAGTTTCAAGACCCGAGAGAACTTCTTTGGTTTCGGGAAGCGCGGGATCAAAAACCGCGATCGACAACCCGCTCTCTTGCGGCTTTGCCTCAATAATGGCGAGTTTCGCTTTCAGCGCGGATTCCTCGGAAATTAAAGCCATGGCATCGACATTAACAGGAGCCGATTTGGCGTCAAGATAGGGAAGGCTGTTTTTTTGGGCGCGGCGTTCCGCGTCCCGCTCCTCGGCTTCGCACCGGAGTTCCGCCAATTTTTCATCAATGACCGATTTTTTTGCTTGCATCTTAAAACGCTGATTTATGCGGATTTCAACTGATTTATGCTGATATTACGAACGTTCTTATTAGTTTATTTCCTAATACAAAGCAAAACAAGAGCTGTTTGACTTTTTAAATAAAATGGTGTATATTATAAAGACACTGAATATCGACTGAACATTTCATTAAAGCGCAAAAGCGCTTCTGTACAGGAGGAAGATATGTCTAAAAAAGAACAGTCCAACCAGCCCAGCAAGCTTAAGGCTTGTGGGTGCGCGGTGTTGTTTTTCTTGGGGCTCGCCACCCTGACTATTTGTGGATTCTTTCTTTCTCTCGTCGGCTTCGCGTCGACAAGGAGGATGAGATGAGCAAGATGATAACTCGTCGAGGTGATGGCAGCCAGGTAGTATTCGGGAATATGTTCATGTGGCTCATTGGCTGCTTCTTGGCATGGATCGCTATCGGATGGGTCGCGAAACCGTGGATCAAACAGCTTTCCCTTGCGGCATGGAAGGCGGTCGCAGCCATCACGATGGCCGTCATTATCACCATTACCATCGCCGGCTGCGCGAGCCAAATTGCGCAGTACCGAGCCGTAGTCACCAACGATGTCCGGACGCACTGCATCCGGACAGACTCACTGGACATCCTCGGGGTTCCTGTCTTAGGAGGCACCAAGACTTACGCCAGCGACAAGACTGGCGAACCATGCCCCACCACCGTCAAGGAAAGTGTGTCTTATGGGAATGGATACAATTACGGCAACAATTCCTACTACGGCACATACTCCACCGGCCCAAGCTACGACGCATGGGCTGGCCGCGGATCGCTGCCGGTAAACCCTCCAAGCTTCCCGGGGCAGAGCCAGCAACAATGGCTCGATCCCCAAGGTCCGGAGTATCGAGCCTGGGCCTGCCGGCAATACGGAAGTTTTAACGGCATTCCATGTCGATAGGCCTCCGAGAACCTTCGCCTCGGCGAATCGCAACGCGCGATTCCCGGGGCTTTTTTTATTAGTTTTCTAAAAAACAATAACCCGCCAAAATTTTTGCGAATAAAAAACTTAGGCGGGTGCTGCTTATTCTTGATAAATTTCTTGCGCTTTCGCTTACAAATTTATAGAATAAGCGCATGAGTGGGCACAGTAAATGGAAGACTATCCGCCATAAAAAAGACGCGACCGACCAGAAACGCGGTAAAACATTTTCAAAACTTCTGGCCGCAATCTCCATCGCGGCTAAGGGGGAGCCGAATCCGGACTTCAATCCGCGGCTCCGAACCGCTGTCCAGAAAGCCAAAGAGGCTAATGTGCCGCAGGACAACATTGAACGGGCGATTAAAAAATCTTCCGAACAGAAAGAACTGGAAGAATTAACCGTGGAGGCTTACGGGCCGGAAGGCGTGGCGATAATAATAAGCCTTATTTCCGACAACAGGAACCGCACCATTCCGGAAGTGAAAAAAATATTGAGCGACCACAATGCCAAGTGGGCGGGCGAGGGAAGTGTGAAATGGGCGTTTGAACTTATAAATAACGAGTGGCAAGCAAAACTCAGGCAGGATATTTCGGACGAGGCAAAAGAAAAACTCCGGGAACTCATTGAAGCCCTCGAGGAACACGATGATGTGCAAGGTGTTTATATTAATGCTAATTAGTTTCTAGTTTAGAGTTTTTGGTTTTTAGCCCGCCGATTTAGCGGTTTAAAACTAAAAACTAGCAACTAAAAACTATCAACTAAAAACTAATGACCATACTGGGCATTGACCCCGGCAGCGCGAGAATCGGCTACGGCGTCATCAAAAAAGAAAAGAGCGGTTTGAAATTTGTAAGGTCCGGACTTTTAAAAATCGCCTCAAAAGATAAAAATGAAAGGCTGGTGGAGCTGGAGAGCTCGCTGCTTAAACTGATAAAAAAAGAAAAGCCCGACCTTGTTGCGATGGAAAAACTGTATTTCGCAAAAAACGTTAAAACCGCGGTTGAGGTTTCCGAGTCGCGAGGCATCTTGACTTTAGCCGTAATTAAAAACAAAATAGCGTTATTGGAATTCACGCCTCTTGAAATAAAACGCGCGATAACCGGCTACGGCTTGTCCGACAAAAAATCAATGATGAAGGCGGTCTCAAGAATTCTGAAAATCGGAAAAATTGAGGGAGGTGACGATGCGGCAGACGCGCTGGCCGCGGCCATGACGGGAAGTTTCCATAATTACAATCATTAAAAAAACAAAAGGTCGTTTTTTGCTTTACTAAAAATGATTACCGAAGAAATAAAAATCGTTTTGTCGAATAAATCGAGCGACGACACTGACGACAAAAACCCGGACCCCGAAGATGACGGGAAAGATATTTCTAACCCCGGAGAAGAAAGCCCGGACGGCTTAGAAGAGGAAATCCCCGAAGACGGCGACAACCCATTCGAGACAGGGGAGGAAGATAAAAACTACTAACCAAGTCAATAGTGGTTAAAAAAAAGCGATTTGCTTTGAAAATTTTCGGCTTGATTTTGCTTGCCGCTTTCGGCCTTGCTCTTTTGGGGCTCGCAACCCTCGCGCAAATGGCGCGGGAACTGCCCAGTCCCGAACAATTCACAAGCAGGCAGGTAAACCAATCCACAAAGATTTACGACCGCACGGGGCAGGTTCTCCTTTATGAGGTCCACGGAGATGAAAAAAGAACCGTCGTCCCCCCGGACCAAATACCCGATTACGCAAAAAAGGCGACCCTCGCCATCGAGGACCAGACTTTTTATAATCACCCGGCATTCGACTGGCGGGGGATAGCAAGGGCGGCCTATACCAATATTATAAGAGGCAACCTTTCCCAGGGCGGCTCAACTATTACCCAACAACTCGCGAAAAACGCTTTTTTAAGTTCGGATAAAACTTTCACCAGAAAAATAAAAGAGCTGATTCTTGCCAATTGGATAGAAAAAACTTACAGCAAAGACCAGATATTAAACCTTTACCTGAACCAAATCCCTTACGGCTCGAACGCTTACGGCATTGAAGCCGCGAGCCAGACTTATTTCGGAAAATCCGCTAAGGATATTTCCATAGCCGAAGCCGCGACGCTCGCCGCCATGATTCAAGCGCCATCGCATTATTCTCCATGGGGGCCAAACCGCAAAGAACTCTTGGCTCGTAAGGATTACGCTCTGGACCAAATGAATAAACTCGGGTTCATAACCGACGCCCGGAAAAAATCCGCGGAAAAAGAAGATTTGAAATTCCAGCCACAGAGCATCGGCAACATTAAAGCGCCTCATTTTGTAATGATGGCGCGCGAATATTTAATCGATAAATACGGAGAAGATGAAGTGCAAAACGGCGGGCTCAAAGTCATTACGACTCTTGATTATAACCTTCAACAGATTGCGGAAAAAACAATAAAAGAGGGCGCGGACCGCAACTCGGCGGCATACAACGGCAAGAATGCTTCCCTCGTCGCCCAAGATGCCAAAACCGGTCAAATCCTAGCCTTAGTTGGCTCGAAGGATTACTTCGGGGAGTCAGAGCCGGCCGGCTGCGAGAAGACGCCAAATGGATGCCAATTTGAAGGTAATTTTGATGTGGCAACCCAGGGGTTAAGACAGCCCGGCTCGTCATTTAAACCGTTCGCTTACGTCACCGCCTTTAAGGAGGGCTACTCTCCAAACACTATGGTTTTTGATTTACCCACGGAGTTCTCGACATACTCCGCGGTTTGCCCGATAACAAATATCGATTATAAAAGCGACAACACTCTTTGCTTCCACCCGGAGAATTATGACCACATATTCCGAGGCCCGATTAATTTAAGAAACGCTCTGGCTCAATCAATCAACATACCGTCGGTTAAAACTTTGTACCTCGCCGGGATATCCAACTCCATAAATATGGCCGCGAGTCTTGGGATTACAACCTTGGCCGACCCGAATCGCTACGGCCTATCTTTGGTCTTAGGCGGAGGCGAAGTCAAGTTGGTAGATATGGTTGAGGCATATTCGGTTTTTGCCCAAGATGGCGTAAAGCACGACCAAACATTTATCTTAAGCGTAAGCGGCTCAGACAATCAGGTTTTGGAAAAATACTCCGATGCCGCAAATCAAGTTATCGACCCGCAATATCCGAGATTAATAAACGATATCCTTTCGGATGTAGACGCGAGATCCGGACTTTTTTCCAGCAGCTTGGAACTCACCACATTCCCGGACAGAGAAGTAGCGATGAAAACCGGGACCACGAATAATTACAGAGACGCATGGACTATCGGCTACACGCCCGATTTTGTCGTTGGTGTCTGGGCGGGAAACAACAACAACCAGCCAATGCAAAAACAAGCCGGCAGTATTCTGGCGGCGGTTCCTATTTGGCACGCGTTTTTAGAAAAAGCTTTTAAGATTTATTCGACCGCTAGCACGTTCACGAAACCCGATCCTATCCCATACACCGATAAGCCGATGCTGGATGGCCAATATGTCTACAATTCCCAGGTTCATAATATCCTCCGGTATATCGACAGAAATAACCCGCAAGGAGCTCTTCCTCAAAATCCGGCCCAAGATTCACAGTATTTGAATTGGGAATTGCCGGTCCAGATTTGGGCGGGAACACAAAACTTCACGCAGAATATCGCTCCGCAATCTTCATCTACCCAGCCCGGGTAAAAGCCCTAACTATTCTTAATGGGCATTAAAATATAAAAGCACGAATTGTCGTTCGGTGATTTTATGATCGCGGGCTTATCGTCTCCATTCAAACCGATTTTTACATTTTCCGAATTAAAACTTTTCAAGCCGTCCAGGAAAAACCTCCAATTAAAAACAACCTCAACCGAAGACCCCTTTGCCTTTGCCGGAATCAGATATTTATTTTCTCCCAAGTTATGGCTTGAAGAAAAAACTTCAACGCTTTTCGATTTATCTCCGGCGGAAAATTTGACTTCATTCAGCCTGTCGGTAAACGAACTCGCCAGTTTTAACGCGTTAACCAATTCGTTTTTGTCCAAAACAACTTCGGTCTCCGCATCTTGGGGAATGATCGGCTGGTATTCCGGGAAATCTCCCGAAACCAATCTTGATATCATTTCCAAATTACCGTCCCTGAACAAAATCTGATTATTATCGAATTGAATCGTAATTTTTTCGCCCACGCCCTTAAATATCCTGACAACCTCGTTTATTGTTTTTAGCGGAATAATTATCCTGAACGGTTCGCTGATTTCCGTCTTGAAACGGCTGTCGGAGATGGTCATTTCCGCCAACCTGAAACTGTCCGTCGCCGCCAACTTGACCATATTGGTCCCAAAATCAAACAAAACTCCGTTCATCTCCGGCCGCAATTCCGAAACTTGAGCCGCGCCGACGACAAAAGAAAATGCCCCCCGGACAGATTCCAAATCTATATCCATAGAAGCAACCCCGTTCGCCATACTCGGGATAATGGGGAATTCTTCTTTTTTAATCCCCTGGATTTTCGCTTCGTAATTATCGGTTTTAATGACCAAATTATCGTTCTCGGTCTCCAAGCTTATCCGTTCCGACTGGAGATTGCCGATAATTGAATTAAATATCCCCAAAGGGATGGTAATCCCGCCATCTTCTATTATTTTTCCGGAAACAAAACACGTAATCGCCAACTCCAAATTGGTGGCGCTTAATTTTATTTTGCCGTCAACTGTTTCAAACAAAAAGTTTTTCAATATCGGCAAAGCGGACGCGCCATCGCCGGCAACCCTGCCCACGGAATCCAACCCTTCTTTTAAATTTGTTTTTAAGATTATCAACTTCATAACAGTAATAACGTTATAGTATATTAATAAAAATAGTAGTTGTAGTTAGTGGTGTTTATAAGTGGATGGATTTCGGAATATGATTCTGCGCATCGGTTTTTTATGGATTTTTTTGGTAAGAATTTGTTGATAGACCCGACTATCGCCTGTGTTATCTCGTTTGCCGCATTATTACTCAGTTTTTGTAAATGTTTTCTTTAATAAGAATAATTTTTTGGTTCAGACTGTGGTTTTTGTTCATTTCTCTGGATATTTTTTCGTAAGAATGTATTACCGTTGAGTGGTCTCTTTTCCCAAGCTTTTCCCCAATGTCCGGGTAGGACATACTGAGCAAATCACGGAGCAGAAATGCGGAAATCTGCCTGGGTTCAACTATCCTTTTTTTCCGCGAGCGATTGATGAAATCTCCCGGAACGATTTCGTAAAAATCGGCAACCGCTTTTATAACTTGTTGAGGGGTGATGTTTTTTGCCGATTGCTGGAGAATATTGCCGACGATTTCTTCGGCGATTTTAATGGTAGGTTCTATATTTTTTACCTCTTGGTAAAAGATAATTTTATTCAGGATGCCCTCGATTTCTCTCACGTTCCGCTGGATTTTATGAGCGATGAAGTCGCTTATTTCATCAGGGAGGATTTTTTCTTTTTCCTGGAGCTTGGTTTTGATGATAGCGAGCCGCATCTCGTAATCCGGATAACTGACGTCGGTAATCATCCCGCCTTCAAATCGCGAGCGGAGCCTTGCTTCAAGGGTGGGGATAGCCGCCGGCGGCCTATCGGAAGATATAATTATTTGCTTGTTGTTTTCATGGAGGATGTTGAATGTGTGGAAGAATTCTTCTTCGCTTCTTTCTTTCCCTCCGATAAATTGGATATCGTCAATAATCAAAACGTCTATATTCCGGTATTTTTCTTTGATGTCATCCATCCTTTTGTTGCGGATGGCCCAAACCACGTCGTTCACGAATTTTTCCGAAGAAACGTATTTAACTTTAATTTTATTTTTATACTTATTTTTTATTTCATTGCCGATAGCCTGGATTAAGTGGGTTTTGCCAAGGCCTGTTCCGCCGTAAATAAAAAGAGGATTATATTTTTTCCCGACTTCTTTTATGACCGCGGTCGACGCGGCATAAGATAATTCATTCGACGAGCCGACGACAAAAGAGCTGAGAGTATATTTCGGGTTGAGGTTGGTCTCTTGGTCTATTTTTATTTCCGGAAGAGCGGACTGGTGGTCTTGGGAAGGGCTCGATTTAACACTGGCCCGGAAAATTTGTTTTTTTTCATCAACAACAACGTAATCTATCTTCCGGATTGATTCATCAAGGGAGTGAAGCGCGGTCAGGATCATTTTGTGGTATTTATTTGCCACCCATTCTTTAGCGAAGTTATTGGGGAGCCCCACAATCGCCATGCCTTGGTCGTCCTTATTGATTAAGGCGCTGTTTTTAAGCCAGGTGAGAAAATTCGGCCTGGATATTTGGAGTTCTATTTCTCCGAGCGTTGATTGCCAAAGTTGGTTAAGGTCCATTTTGTATTTTTTGTTTATTAATCTTTGGCTTTGCCGGGATTTTTTATAATCTGCGTTAATTCTATTTTAATTGTCAGTTAAGTCAAATTATTTAAAAACCGGAAACGTTAATTAACTGTGGATAAGTCTTATCGCCGCCCGCGAATTTTTTAAAGGAGAAATCACTCCGCGCCTTGAAAATAAAAAAGAAGTAATACATAATGCTCTTATAAGGTCGCTTGAACCGACTGTTCTGTTCAGTTGAATTTTTATGGCTACAAAACGGACTTATCAACCAAAAAAGAAAAAAAGAAAGAAAGTTCACGGATTTTTAAAGAGATCCCTGAAGCCGGGAGGCAGGAATGTCTTAAAAAGAAGAAGGCAGAAAGGCAGGGCGAAACTGACCGTTTAATTTTATATCCGAAGATTAAGGATGGATGCGTTTCGGATGTGAAATTTTTGGAATATATGCTCGCAAAAAAATTTCGGTTGCCGGCGGGGAAAATTTCCTTTTCCGGGGTAAAATCCTTTTCCGGAAAATATTTTCTTCTTAAAGAAAAGATTTCAAAGAATCTTTTCAGCCGCTTTGGAATCGTCATATCCGGCAAGGTTTTAAAGAGCGCGGTTTCGCGGAATAAAATCAAAAGGGAATTTTTCGATTTTGTGAGAATTAAAAAACTTCATCTTGAGCCGGGCGCGGATATTCTTCTGGTCGCTAAGCCGGCCATTTCGGAGGCCGGGAGCCGAGACATTAAAAATGAATTGGAGAAAATTTTAGCCGGATAATTTTATGGGAAATTTATTTAACCAAGCGCTTTATTATCCTCTCTGGAACGCGTTGGTATTGGTTTACCAATATGTTTCGTTCCATGATTTGGGGATCGCGATTATTGTCCTTACGATTTTAATAAGGGTTATTCTTGCGCCTCTGTTTTACAAGGGCGCGAGAGACCAGGCGATTATCCAAAGGCTTTCGCCGAAAATAAAAGAGATCCAACGCGAGCATAAACACGACAAAGAAAAACAGGCCAAGGCGATGATGGATTTATATAAAGAGCACAAAGTGAATCCTTTTTCCGGGTTTTTGCTTCTGCTTGTCCAGCTGCCGGTTTTAATCGCCCTGTATAAAGTTTTTCTTAATGGGTTTAAGGATGGCGCATTAGACAATCTTTATTCTTTTGTGCCGCATCTCCAGACATTCAATCACTATTTCTTGGGGATTGTCGATTTGAGCTCAAAGAGCCTGGTTATCGTTTTATTGGCCGCTTTGGCCCAGTATTACCAATCAAAACTGACATTGCCGCCCTCGAACCCGGATTCAAAAGACGCTTCGCCCGCGGAATCCATGGCGCGAAATATGCTTTACATGGGACCGATTTTCACTATAATTTTTCTTTATGTGTTTAATTTGCCGTCGGCAGTCGCTCTTTACTGGTTGACAACTTCGGCCTTTTCCGTTATCCAACAGATAGTGATTAATAAAAATATTTCTATCGCGAAAGAAATTAAGGAAGAAATAAAGAAAGAGGAATTAAAATAATGCTAAAAATGCTAATCGTATGCCAATACCGCTAATAAATATTCGCGGCATTCGCATAAATTCGTAGATTGGCATTATGAAAGCTATGGAAGAACTACAAAACGATTTAAAAAAATTAATAGAGATGATAGGGTTCCGGGATTTTTCGGTTAATCTGGAGCCGGAGAGCAGCCGGATATCGGTTTTTTTCGAAAGCAACGATTACATCAAGGACAATTTGCCGTCGATTGTCGCCAGTTTTAATTTGCTTGTGAAACTGATGGCGAAGAAAAGAAATCCCGAAAGCATAGTTTTTGTGGATGTTAATAGTTACAGAAAAGAGCGGGAAAATATTATTTTGGAATTGGCGCGCGGCGCGGCGAGAAAAGCGGCGGGGACAAAAACCGAAATCACCCTGCCTCCGATGAACGCTTATGAGAGGAGACTGATTCACTCGGAACTTGCTTCAAGGCCCGACATAAAAACAGAAAGCGTGGGCGAGGGCAAAGAGCGGTATGTGGTGGTGAAGCCGATTTTAGAATAGTAGTTAGTATCTAGTAGTTAGGACTTAGTATTTATTTCAAGAACCGGCGGAAGCCGGTTTTTTAAAACAGTGTTTGTTTTTGAGAGGGAGTCTTTTTCTCTTCCTTCGGCTTTTTAGTTTTCGGTTTGGGCGAGATTTCTTCCGCGTTCGGGCTCAAGCGGTTTATCAGGCTTTTAAACCCGCGTTTTTCGAAATATTCCAGAATTTTTTCGAGAGGCAGCCCGGGATAGGAAATTTCCGAAATATCTTTAATTTCAAGCGGCGAGTCGCGCTTGATGGTTGAGAGGTCCCGGGACAAAAGCGCTTGTTCTTTCATCTCCTTAATTTTCGCGTAACTTTTATCTTCTTTTCCATCCTTAAAAAAGTTTTCCAAAGTTTTATATTTTTGGATTATTTGAGACGCGGTTTTGGGGCCAATGCCCGGCACTCCGGGGATGTTGTCGGATTGGTCGCCAACCAGACCTTTGTAATCGGGGAGGTCTTCCGGAGGGACGCCATAACGTTCTTTGACCGCGGCTTCGTCATAAATCGCGACCTGGCTCACTCCGGTTTTCAGGGCTTTTACCTGGATATGGCCGTTATCTATGAGTTGCAAAGAATCCATGTCTCCTGTAAAAATTGTGATTCCGAGGCCGGGCTCGTTTTTGAATTTCTCTACCGCGGTACCTATCAAATCATCTGCTTCAAAACCGGGCGACTCAAAGATTTTCATCCCGAAATTTTCAAAAAGATTATGGCTTGAAATAATTTGGGCGATAAGCTGGTCCGGGGCTTTGGGCCGGTGGATTTTGTAATCGTTAAAAATTTTCTTGCGGAAAGTCGCTTCGGGCCGGTCGAAAAAAGCCGCGATATAATCCGGAGATTCGTCCTTTACGATTTTCAGCAAAATGGTTGAAAGCCCGTAAAGCGCGCCGGTTGGATTGCCTTCCACATCCGTAAACGGCGGCAAAGCGTGGTAGGCGCGATGGATTAAAGAATTCGCATCAAGCAAAAAAAGCTTTTTCATCACCTCATTGTAAATTTATATTCGTGTTGATACAATGACCGCAATAGTAATCGCTAATAATACAAATAACTGCAAATAACGCGAATTCGCATTATTAAATAGAAAATTAGCATTATTCGCGAACACTCTATGGATAAATTATTCAACAGTTCTCTTGGCGAGAAAATGAATCCCCGGCAAATCGCCCGGGAGATTATCGGTTTCATGAAAAAGGATGAAGCCAGGAGATATAAAATTATCATCGGTTCGGATTCGGAGGGCCATAACGGCTCGCCCGCGGATTTTGTGACCGCGGTCGTGGTGCACCGCGTGGGCAACGGTGGCCGGTATTTTTGGAGGCGGACCGAATTCGGAAAATTTTTCAATCTGCATGACCGGATAATCCAGGAGGTCATACTTTCAATTGAAGTGGCGCAGGAGATTTTGGAAAATTTAAAAAGCCTTAACGCTCCGGACTTCAGCTTTGAAATCCATGTTGATGTGGGAGAAAAAGGCGAAACCAAAGTAATGATTCAGGAAGTTTTGGGGATGGTGCGGGCGTATAATTTTGAGGCGCGCGTGAAACCCGAAAGCTACGCGGCATCAAATGTCGCGGACCGGCACGTGTAGTGGACGCCATAGGCTACAAAAGCCCTCTTTTTTAAGCTATATTTACAAAGCAATGGCTTTTTCAAGGAACTCTTCTTTCACTCTCATAGAGTTGTTAATCGTGATTGGTGTTTTGGCCGTCTTAGCCACCGTCGCTGTCTTGGCCTTGAATCCCACAGAGCTCGTAAAACAAGCAAGAGACAGTAACAGAATCGCTGACCTCGCCACCATAAACAAAGCCCTCTCTGTCTACCAGTCTTCAGGCCAGACTAATCTTGGCACCTTAAACACCGTCTATATTTCCATCCCTGACTCCACGACTACTTGTGCTAACCTTGGTTTGCCCACCCTGCCCTCAGGTTGGTCTTACGCCTGCGTCTCAAGCTCCACCTTGAGAGATTCTGACGGCACAGGCTGGATACCCGTGAATTTCAATTTGGTCTCTTATGGCTCACCCTTGGAAAAGCTGCCTGTGGACCCAATCAATACCACTTCAACAGGCAACTGCTACACCTACGTGATGGGAGGTAGCTGGAAGCTCGCCGCGAGATTCGAATCAGCCAAATATACGGCCCAGGCCGGCAAAGACGGCGGTCCTGACCCATCCATCTACGAAGAAGGCACTGACGTCAATCTCGCTCCTTTTGTCGGAGGACTTGTCGGCTACTGGAAGTTTGATGAATCCGCTGGGGTTCTCTCTGATTCAAGCGGATACGGCAATAATGGGACGCAATCCGGCGGCGTAACCTACGCGATTCCCGGCCTCAAGGGCAGCGCTTTAAGTTTTGACGGGGTAGATGATTATGTTTCTTTTTCCAATAACGGAGCCTTGGCGGACGTGGCGGATGGCAACTCAAAACCTTTTACTCTTATGGCTTGGGTTAATATGCAATCAGGAGGTACTCATTTGCAGTTTATCCTCGCGAGGAACGGTTATCATATTGGCCTTGTTTTTGGCGCGCAGACGACTTTTTCATTCGCTCTTTATAACGCGGCCGGCCAGTCTTCTTTAGCCCAGAGCTTAGGGAATAGCTATAGCCAGTGGTATCATGTCGCCGGGGTTTGGGACGGCGCAGGTATGACGCTTTACACAAACGGGCAGGCGAAGAATACAAACAGCATGACAGGTCCCCTTCGGGACGTAGGGAACATAATCTTTGTGGGAGGTTACGCTAATTCGGTTGATTATTATTCCAAAGCGATCATCGATAATGTCCGAATTTATAACAGGGGCTTGACCTCTTCCGAGATCCAGACCATTTACAACGCTGGAGAATAGCCTTATAAAATATTTGCAATGAAAAAAATCTATTTCGATTACGCGGCGACGACTCCGGTTGACCCGGCTGTTTTTGTTGCAATGAAGCCATATTTTTCGGATAAATTCGGCAATGCCGGTTCGCTCCATTCTTTCGGACAGGAAGCTATGGCGGCCCTGGATGATTCGCGCGAAAAAATCGCGAAAGCTATCAATACGGATTTCCGCGAGGTAATTTTTACGGGTTCGGCGACCGAGGCGAATAACTTAGCCCTGCGGGGCGTATTGGGGGCGGTAAGAAATTGTTTTCAAAAGACGCCGTCGATTTCCCCTGCGAGGAAATCGCGGCTTGACCGCTCGGCTTCGCTCTCCTCGCATAGCTCGGAACCATGCCCGCTCAGCCTGCGCGACACTTTTTCAAACAACTTCTTACCGCCCAAGGTTGTGGTAAGTAGTATCGAACATGAATCAATTTTGGAAACCTGCCGCGACTTAGAAAAAGACGGCGTTGAGGTTATTTACCTGCCGGTTGATAAAAATGGATTGGTGCAGTTAACTGCGCTGCGGGAAAATTTAGATGAGAGGACAATATTAGTTTCTGTGATGTATGCGAATAATGAAATCGGAACAATACAGCCGATCGCGGAAATTTCGGAAATAATCAAAAAATTCCGCGAAGAATTAAGAATTAAAAATAATGAATTAAGTGACAATTCACAATTCACAATTCATAATTCATTATTCCCCCTACTACACACCGACGCCGTCCAGGCGTTCCAATATCTGGACTTTGATGTCAAAAAACTCGGCGTGGATTTGATGACCCTGTCGGCACATAAAATCTATGGGCCAAAAGGAGTGGGAGCGCTTTATATAAATTCCAAATTACAAAATCCAAATAACAAACAAATTCAAAATACCAATAATCAAAACTCAAAAAATTGGAATTTGGGATTTAGTGCTTGGAATTTGCCATCGGTTTCACCGCTGGCGGTTGGCGGTGGCCAGGAATACGGATTACGTTCGGGCACGGAAAATATTCCCGGAATTGCCGGGTTCGCGAAAGCGGTAGAAATAATAGATAAAGATAGAGAAAGGGAGAAAGATAGAATAGAGGGGTTGAGGAATTATTTTTGGAGCGAGCTAAAAAAAATTTTCCCAAAAATTCAACTAAATACGCCCATCGGCATAAATCAGCAATATCAGCATGAATCAGCGTCCTTACCTAATAATTTAAATATTTATTTCCCGGGGCATAAGGCGGAAGATTTACTGATTAAGTTTGATTTGGCGGGCATTGCGGTTTCGGCGGGTTCGGCTTGCTCGGCGCGGGGCGTGGAGCCGTCGCACGTCTTAAAAGCTTGCGGAATACCCCTAGAGCGGATAAAATCAAGCTTACGTATAACGCTCGGCAAACCCACTACCAAAGCCGAAATTAAAGAGGCAATTCGCAGGATAAAGCGAGTGATTAGCAGTTAGTATTTAGTAGTTGGGATTTGATAATTGGATTTTGGAATTTCCCGCCAATGGCGGGCTGGCCCCATCGTCTAATGGCTAGGACATGTCCCTTTCACGGACAAAATCGGAGTTCGATCCTCCGTAGGGCTACGAATTATCCACTTTAAATTGTACTACCGAATGCTATAATTATAGCTATAAACGATGGTACAAAAAACTAAGAAGGAGAAAGCTATTAAATTAAGGCTGGAGGGGAAAAGCTATGGCGAAATTCTCAAACTCCTTAAAATCCCATCAAAAGGGACACTAAGTTTTTGGTTTAAAGATATTAAGCTCTCAATTGAGGCTAAGGAGCGCTTAAAAAAGAATGTTGAAATCGCTTATAAGCGGGGGCTTTTCGCCTTTAATAAAAAGCGAACCGCACGGATAGACAAAGAAAATAAATTAATTCTTTCAAACTCAATCAAATCAATAAAACCTATTTCCGATTATGAGTTGCTTTTAATTGGGTCAATGCTCTATTGGGGTGAGGGCACCATTCGTCACGGTCGTTATAAATATCCATACCTTTCGTTCTCAAATTCAAATCCCGAGATAATTAAAACCTACGCCTTGTTTCTCAGGAGAATTCTAGGCGCGCAAAACGAGAGGATAAAAGGCAATATACATATTCACGATAATATAAAAGAGGGGGCGGTCCGAAAATTTTGGGCCGGCACGACCAAATTACCCGAATCAAATTTTTATATCACCAGGCAAATTAGCCGCGCCAGTAAGTTTAAACGCGATAAAAAATTTTTACCTTACGGGACTCTTGAAATAAAGGTCAGTCCGGAGCGTCAATTATTCTATCAGGTTAGAGGGTATATTGATGGTGTCGTGAAGCGATTAGCTATATAGCGGGCAATTTTGTTTGATTCCCCTTAGGGCTCGTTGCGTGGTGGATGATTTAATAGGTCTCTCTTTGAAACAAAAAGGGGGTTGACTTCGTTATATCTAATAAGATATAATGGCTTATTATCGCAAGGCTTTGAAAATTTATGGAACCAGTGTATTACCGTACGAAATCGGGAGCCTTACCTGTAAAAGAGTATCTTTCGCGTTACTCCCGACTAAAAAAAGATCAAGATAAAAAAGTTACTGAAAAATTGAGAAAATTCTTCAAGATTAAGTCAGTAATAAAGCATGCCACCGAGAATAATGGTATTGCCGGGGGAGAATTTTCGTCTCCTCTCCTCAATTACCCATTTCAAGAGTTCAGAATTCCTGAAAATGATAGAGTGGTAAGGATTTTATATTTTTGCTACGAAAGAGCAATGTTGGTTCTTCTAAATGCTTTTGATAAGCCTAAAATATACGAAAAGGGTAAACAGCACAGGAAGAACGAGAAAGAATACAAAGTTACAAAATGTTTTTATGATGATTTCGTAAAAAATCCTAATCAGTATGAAAAATTTGAACAATAAAAAAAATGGAGTTGATTTAATCATGACAAGCCCAGAATTTAAAGAAATCTCTAGAGAGATGGAGGTTTTGGTAGAACTCGCAATCGCAGTTAATGAACGAAGGAGATTGAAGGATTGGAGTCAGCAAAAATTAGCAGAAGAAGTAGGGACTACGCAGGCAATAATTTCTAAAATTGAAAACGCCGATATAAATATCGGGTTAGATCTTTTGCAGAGATTAGCGAGATCTTTAGGGGTGGTTCTTCAATTTGGT
>JAPLZW010000064.1 GCA_026394835.1 Candidatus Wolfebacteria bacterium | reverse complement strand
TTTGATTCTTTTTGATCGCTTCAACGATTGCAGGTACGCCAGTCAGGAAGTCGTTTTTCTCTTTCTCTTTTTCGATACTTTTATCAAGGATTTGTTTGGCATTTTCTATGCCGGCAAGAAGGGCTTTCTTCGTCTTCTTGGATACCTCATCGCCCATGAGGATTCTGATTTTTTTCAATGTTTGCCACTTACCGTCGAGAGCCAGTAGAGAGCCTATTTCGAAGTTTCCTGTAGCAATATCAAACTTGGTCGAAAGGTCAGCCCAATCGTGGAGATAATTTTTGACTTTCCAATCCGAGTCACTGTTATCTACTATGAAGAGGTCCGCCCCTCTTTCTGATACAACTTTTTTCAATCTTAAGAACCCCCTGACGAGAAATCCATGTCATAATACACGCTTTCGCTCCGCTGCTTCAATCTAAATTGACATAATCCTTTGTCTTTATTTATTGCCGCGTAAGATCTGCAAGCATTAATGAAACCGTTATTTGACTCTCATGAATTAACAGGCTGTCGGCTTTGACATTAGCTGAATAAATATGGTCATCATCTGAATTTGGTCGTTTCACTTTCACGCTAGGCCCTCATGAAATCCAATGATGGCAATGAGGCGGCCTTTCTTGCCGTTGAATCTATCAAGATTCACCCCTTCATCATCTCACAGATGTTTGTCAAATAAGGACATACGTGTGAGGTCATGTAAAAATATTTGCGGGGATAAAAGATTTTTTAATACGATAATATATTTGTCGATTTAAAATAAGGAAAAGCCAATAATTTCTTGGCAATGGCAACATAGCAACCGGTATTCGTTGCAGTGTTCCGATTAAAAATCATATTACTTTCCTAGATCCACCGGCGTCTCCTTTGAACAAACAGGTCTTGATCAAAAAACGCTATCTCTGGGGCTTGTGAAACCTATTTTGTCATCTGTCTAATTGCGCGGGAAACTAGACTATTGCAGGCGGCCCAAAGGCAACATATTGGCAAGGTAGAAAATGCTGCAGGGTAGTGCTGTCTCAGCCGGACTGGAACTGGATAGTGGACGGCCCGGCGCTTGGGTTACTCTGCCAGGGGGCTCTTCTTTTAATTGCGTTCACATAGACATCAGGAGGTTAAGAGCCTTCTTTCGTGAAATGTTAGTACTTTTTCCAAGCCGCCCGGCGTAATACCAATCCTTCACCGTCGTTTCTGCAATTATCCAATAAGGGACTCGTGGAAATTCCTCAATATCTGAAACCACATACCCCTCTATTTCTCTCAGTTTTTTCAAGAATCAATTATCATCAATACGTCTTTTAGTTCCTACAATGTAACTGGGACAAAAATATATTCCCCGTTTTGAGATGCTTCTAATCTCCCACTTGCCTCCGTCTCTATCAAGCACGTCATATCCCGCCCCTTCACTAGGCGCCGGTTTTCCGCTTAGAACTTCGTAGGCAATTCGCCTTTCCAGCAGGAAAGATACTCTACGTCCATCAGTGAAATAACGTCTAGCATCATCGGGGTCAAGGTTCAAAGCCAAAGATATGCGAAAAATATCCCATTCAAAAGTGCCAGTAGGA
>JAPLZW010000068.1 GCA_026394835.1 Candidatus Wolfebacteria bacterium | reverse complement strand
CAAAAAAGAAGATGTTGTTTTTTACGGAAAATTCCGCGATTATCTCGCGCAAGTCGCGAAGAGCAACGGGCTTAATGAAGGGGTGGGAGAAAATTATATTTCGGTTTCCAGAAAATTCAAATCGAATCCTTTCGGAGATATGGGTTTGAGTTCTTGGGAAGAAATAGATCCCAGAACCATGGCGAGTAAAACATATTTGGTTATAAAGAAAGCGAATAAGCCTCTTCATTTCCGCGAAGTTGCCGACGTCATAAACAAAACCGGTTTTGACGACAAAAAAGCTTTGCCTCAGACAATCCACAACGAACTCATAAAAGATCCGCGCTTCATCCTGGTCGGAAGGGGAATATACGGATTGGGCGAGCAGGGTTATCTGCCCGGCACCGCCAAAGAAATTATCCACCGGATTTTGAAGAAAGACGGGCCGATGACAAGCGATAAATTGATTGACGCGGTCTCGCAGCAAAGATTCCTTGAGAAAAACACGGTGCTTCTCAACCTTCAGAATAAAAAACATTTCAAAAGATTGCCCGATGGCAAATACGCGATTATCGGAAAATTCATCAAGTAGCAGCCTGAAAACTTTACCCCCGCGCCCAATAAGGAGTATAATTCTAAAAACTCTCTCCTTACCGGTCGCGGGGGTTTAAATTAGTCTATGGATATTACGGCGATTATCAGCGTCATAAACAGCATTATCCAGGTTTTCTCCCTGACTTGGTGGATTATTCTGCCGGCCATTCTTTTCTTTCCTCTTTTTGAAACATGGGTTATTTATGCCCACGACCGCTCGGTAAAAAAAATCAAATGGACGCTGCTTGAACTCAAAGTTCCTAAAGATATTCTGACCACTCCAAAAGCTATGGAGCAGGTTTTTGCTTCAATGTACGGCAATTACAGCCATGGCTGGTCGCAAGCCCAGTATTATCTCGATGGAGAAATTGATTCTTGGTTTTCTTTTGAAATCGTGGGAACCGCGCATGGAATCCATTTTTATGTATATGTACCCACGAAATTAAGGAACATGGTAGAGGCGGCGGTTTACGCCCAATATCCGGATGCGGAAATCCACGAAGTTGAAGATTATACCCAGCTTATGCCGGAAGTTTTGCCGAACAAAACTTATAATCTTTGGGGTCTGGATTTGATTTTCGGCAAAGATAGTTTTTATCCCATCCGCACATATCCTTCTTTTGAGGACCCGCAAGACGAAAAAAGAGTTGACCCCATATCCACAATTTTGGAAGTGATGTCCGGATTGAAAGGCGAAGAAAAAATCTGGTATCAAATAGTTATTTCTCCCACTACGAATGATGACAGGATTAATAACGACTGGAAGGGGAAAGGAGAAAAATTTATAGAGAAGCTTATGAGCGGTAAAAAAGAAGTGAAGGCGCAGGGATGGGCCGACGGGCTTATTGAATTCGGGCGCAATCTTTTTTTTGCGCCGGTCGCGGAGCCGGTTTGGGCGCAGGGCAAAACGGAGGAAAAGCCGATGATTAAATTCCTGAGCCAGGCCGAGCAGGATATCATCAAGGCGGTTGATAACAAGATATCAAAGTTGGGATTTGAAACCCAGTTCAGGTTTATTTATTTGGACCGGGCGGAAACTTTTTCGAGCGCGAATGCCACGGCTGTTATGGGCTCGGTCCGGCAGTTCAATACCCAGAATTTGAATTTTTTCAGGCCGGGCAAAGAAAAAACCATTCCGAGCGGCTGGTCGATGAGGCTGATTCCGAT
>JAPLZW010000084.1 GCA_026394835.1 Candidatus Wolfebacteria bacterium | reverse complement strand
CGGAGACAATTCCAACCCAGCAGCTCCGGCTATACTCAGAAAAAACCGGAGACACCTATCAAGCGTATCACCCTTGGCCCCTGTCTGGTCAAACCTTTCCCGTAGTTGGCTTGCTGTAGCACGGGCTAATTGAAGTCCATCCTCAAACAGGAAGCGATAACTAGAGGTGATGATTTCCCTGAGTTCACGTTGGTATTCTGCATCCTCAGAATGAACGAGCCGATTTAATTTTTCGGTGGGGACTCCGTTATCCGTAATTAAATCTAAGTATTCCAAAGCAAGCATAAGTTGACCCTGAAGACTCCCAGACATTGACGCCATCAAGCTTCGGTCAATTCGCTGCGGCAGAGCAATCTTAAGACTCTCAAGAAAATTAATTAGGGTTTTATAAGGCACGTAGGGTGGGAGTTTTTTATGATTATCTTTTGCGCTCATACCGAAAACCTCCTGTCTTATACTGGCTGTTTTGTACTGATTGATAATTTAAATCATACGGAATACGCTGTCAAGAAAAAAATACCGAAAAAGCATTTCTATGGACTTTTTTTGCAAATGCAAAAAAATCCTTTTAGAATGAAGCCATCTTAATCTATGGAGGTGACTGAAATGAGAGGGGATATAGTGATTGTACGGAGTTATGGTGGTGTGCCGCTAGTTCGTCGTATATGGGAAGAAGACGAAAGAGGGGTCTATATTACAGATGATGTTCAGCTTAAACGCCTATTGGCTGGGGGGTATGCTATTCCGCCCATAGGTTTTCATAGAGAGGACGTATTCAGGTTTAATCCTGAGATAGCGACAGATATGGATGACTTGAATAGCTGGGATTGGAATAAACTGACTCCCGTTTAAGAATCTGTTAAAATCAACTCAACCGGGGTTTTCAATGGATAAGGACCTAATGCAGGCTGTGGAACGTTTACACTATTGCCAGGCGTCTTTCTTAGAAGATGTGGCCGTAGTGGAGAAGTTTGGGGAGAAAACTGTCTGGAGCGGGGTTGTATCCGTTTTCGAGATCATGGGCCATCACCAGGCCAATAAATGCTATGCCTGGTCCTCACCCATAGAAGGAAGCACTAAACGGCGGTATTTTGCCGTCCTTCATGTTCCCCCGGTAGATTCACCGGAGAAGGCGGTTAGGGCGGCAATTGTGCGGGATCATAAGGCAGGGGGATTAAAATAGCTTCTTGCAGTAGGTTATTTGTTAAATGGCAACAGGTTGTCACCATCTTATAGGCTTATATAAGGAAGTTCCGGGGATAGGGTTTGGAAGTTGCGAATCTCTTAGCACTCCCGTCCTAACTGGTCTTACGAAGTCGGCATGAACGCTCAGTTTTCTTGAAGTGCGTCTATCTTTCGGAGCCCCCGGTGTAACTAAACCAAGCGTCTTTTTATGGTGGTGCTTTACTAGACCCATGGCTTCTGCAAGATCACTATCATTTGAGACGATGATGGCACAATCATAATTGTCCAGCCAGGCGTCATTAAGTAAGTGGACAGCCATGTTTACATCCGACCCTTTTTCTTCCGTTTTGATGATTTTCTCGGAATGTTTGCCTGGGATAGGACAAGCAAGGGGGGCCCATACCTCATGGCTTAAAAAATGCCCGTAATAAACTTCTAATTCAGGAATATGGGATTGAAGGGCACGAATGAAGGTTTTCTGTATAATTGATTTTGTAAGATCGGTTGGAGTATCAGAAACTAGAGCGGTGAAATACTTGATGCGGGAAATTAGAAGGTGGGATGGTAAAATTTTGGTAAAAAGTGCCTTAAAATCAAGCCATTTATAAGGCGTGTCTTTAACTGCTCCGTAATAGAAATTAAAACCATCGATATAAATATAAGTGCGCAGCCCCCTAAATTACCTCCAAAAAAGCAGG
>JAPLZW010000101.1 GCA_026394835.1 Candidatus Wolfebacteria bacterium | reverse complement strand
AATCGCATAGCTTATTATTAACCCAAAGGCTCCTCCCCAGAATCCCAACATTGCCGCTTCAATAGTAAACAGTCTTCTGATAGTTGCTTTGGTCGCCCCGCATGCCCTCATTACTCCTATCTCACGAGTTCTCTCATATGTCGCCATAATCATTGTGTTTATTATTCCAATCGCCGCAACAAATAACGAAATACCGGCAATTGCTCCCAGGACAATACTAACCAAAGTCATAATTTGGTTGATTTTATCAATCATTTTTTGGGCAGTCATTACGCCATACTCTAGGTTTGAAATATTTTCTGAAACGATTTTAATATTTTTCTCGTCATCTATTTTCATGACAATGGAAGTATAACCACGGTTTTTGAAATCATCCTGTTTTACTAAAGTCAGACCGGGTTGATTCATGCTTCCGTCCTGGTTCTTTGAATTATTACCCTGCCAACTGACACTCGTATTTAGACGTCTTGCCCAGGCAATATTGATGTAATTAGCACCATCGCCAATTGTACCGTTATCGGCAACTCCGACAATCGTTGCCTCGATATTTATACCTTTATTATTATTCTGTTCCTGGTTTTTACACGGATCGTTGCTACCATCCATCGAAGGCTTGTCAGGTGGTGCACCCCAATCAATGCTCATCCCGCAACCTCCCATCTTAGAATTAAATATCACTTTTTTACCAAGTAAATCGCCTTCCTTGCCCCGATAGCCATATTTATCTATAAAATTAGAGCCGACAACGATTTTGTCCATGTCTGAATTTTCGATTTTCCTGCCGGCAACAATGGGAATATTAAAAACATCACTATCAGGGTCATAGGGGACGAAACCAGCCCAATCTTTGTTTTTATCTTGTCCTTCTAGCCACATCTTATCCACGCTAACTCCAAGAATAGGTGTCGCAGATACTACATGATCTATTTTTAATGCTGCAGCTAATGTATCGTCCGTTATAATTTTACCCTCGGAGAGATCACCATTCGTACCCATCAGATTTTGGTCATCAACTGAATTTGGATCCTTGGTCATAGTAACCAAATTAAAAGCGCCCATTTTCTGAAATTCTTCAGTCAAAGTCTGCCTTATGCCAATCACCAAAGATGCCATTAAAATTAATGAAAGAGAGCCAACTGTAATCGCAACAATTGTTAAAAATGTTCTGGTTCTCTGTCTGCGTAAATTTTTAAGTGATGTACCGATATAATCAAGTGGATTCATTAGCTTATTTTCCCGTCATGAATAGTTATTGTTTTTTTTGCTTGCCTGGCAACGCTCGTATCATGGGTAATAATAATCAATGTAACACCCAACTTTTTGTTTAAATCTTTTAACAAATCAATAATTTCAATACCTTTCTGTGAATCCAAGTTTCCTGTCGGTTCATCGGCGATAATTATTTCGGGTTCATTGGCTAGCGCGCGAGCAATACTCACTCTTTGTCTTTGCCCACCGGAAAGTTCGGTTGGTTTATGATTCATTCTATTATCCAGTCCAACGGCCTTAAGGCAGGCTTTGGCTCTTTCAACTCTTTTGGCATGCGGAATTCTAGCAAATATTAGGGGTAACATTACATTTTCAAGTGCTGTATAAGTCGGTTGAAGATTAAATGTCTGGAATACAAAACCAATTTTCTTGTTACGGTAATGTGACAAGACATTATCCTTTGCTTTAATTAAATGCTCATCGTCTACTATCACATCCCCAGAATCTGGCTTGTCTAAGCCGCCGATAATATTAGCCAAAGTTGATTTACCTGAACCTGATGGTCCGACAATTGCCAAAAAATCACCTTTGTCGATATTTAAGCTGACTTTATTGAGAGCATAAATCGTTTCATCACCCATTTTATAGGTTTTGGTAACGTCCTTTAGCTCAATCATAAGTTTATTATGCAGAGAAAATTTAACTCAAGCAAGACGCCAATATTTAATATCTATGCCGTCTGGGCGGTTGTCTCAATAGTGGCAGTTTCAAATTGGCTATTGTATAACGAAGCGTAATAACCATCATTTTTGATGAGTTCTTTGTGAGTTCCTTGCTCAACAATATTCCCGTCACGCATTACCAAAATTAAATCAGCTCCGCGAATAGTCGACAGCCTGTGGGCAATAATAAAACAGGTTTTGTTTTTCATCAATCGATCCATCGCTTTTTGTATCAAAATTTCAGTTCGCGTATCAACCGAACTTGTCGCTTCATCAAGAATCAACATCGGCGTATGGGCCATCATCGCTCGGGCGATAGTTAAAAGCTGCTTTTCTCC
>JAPLZW010000015.1 GCA_026394835.1 Candidatus Wolfebacteria bacterium | reverse complement strand
AAAAGCATTCTCGGCAACAGGTTCACTTATCAGAAATACGATTCTGATTCCCTGATTTGCAGCATTCACTTTGGAATGCTGGCTAAGGACACTGACGAAAGAAAAAAGATTATTAAAGCTCTTGAGGATAATGGTGTTGAAACCAGAATTTTTTCCGCGGGCAATCTGGGACTCCATCCTTTTTGGTTTGAGCGGTATGGAAAATTCTCCGCGCCCATGGCGGACAGGATCCATTACTCCGGGTTATTCTTACCAAACAACCCTTCTTTGAAAAAAGAAGATATTGAATTTATCGCTAAAGTGGTATTGGATAGTATTAAATAAACCCATGGCAAAAATCTTGGTGACAGGCGGCGCGGGATATATCGGTTCCATTCTTGTTCCGGAACTGCTTTTGGCCGGGCATGAAGTGACGGTTATAGATAATTTTATGTATAACCAGCCGTCTTTGCTTGATGTCTGTAAATACGAAACGCTTTCCATCGTTAGGGGTGATGTTCGCGACCGGGATTTGATTTCCAAATACATAAAAGAAGCGGAATATATCATTCCTCTGGCATGTATAGTCGGCGCGCCGGCCTGCAATATGGACCCCGCCGCCGCGGAATCGATAAATCTTGGAGCGATAAAAATTATTTTGGAACTGCGGACTCCGGAGCAGAAAATAATTTTTCCCAATACGAATAGCGGCTACGGGGTTGGGAAGAGCGGAAAATTCTGCGATGAAAATTCGCCTTTGAATCCGATTTCTTTTTACGGCAAGCTTAAGGTTGAGGCCGAAAAATTGATTTTGGCGGCCCAGAACGCGGTGGTCTTCCGGCTCGCGACCGTTTGCGGCGTCAGCCCCAGAATGAGGCTGGATCTTCTGGTTAATGACTTCGTCTATCGCGCCATAAACGATAAGTGCGTGGTTCTTTTCGAGCCGCATTTCAAAAGAAATTATATCCACGTAAGGGATGTTGCCCGGGCTTTTATCCATGCCATTAACAACTTTGATTCAATGAAAAACGAAGTCTATAACGTGGGCTTGAGCGATGCCAATTTGAGCAAAATGGAATTGTGCGAAGAAATAAAAAAACAAATTCCAATTTTTTATTTCGTGGAAGCGAAAATAGGGGAAGACCCGGATAAACGCGACTATGTCGTCTCTAACGAGAAAATAGAAAAAACCGGCTTTAAACCGCAAGTTTCGATTCAGGATGCCATCAAGGAATTGATTAAGGGATACAAAATCGTAAAAAGGAATAATTTCGCCAATATCTAGAGCTAGCTAGCGCATGAAGGAAAAGATAAAAATCACATACGACCGGAATAAATGCACAAACTGCGGGAATTGCGCGGCGATTTGTCCCGTCTTTTTTGAATCAAAGGATAATCAAACAAGCCTTAAAAATTCACAAGAGGTGGATGGCAAGCATTGGCTTGAGGCGGAGGTGAATGATGAAGAATTGGCCTTGCTTAAACAGGCGGCAAAATTCTGCCCCGTGAGGATTATCAATATCGAGAAGAATTAGAAAAAAGCTTCGGTGAAAATTTCCTCTTCTTTCACTCCGGCTTTTTTTAATTCCCTCCATAAATCATTCACGAACCCTATCGAGCCGCAGATAAAATAATCTTTCCGGCTTAAATCTCCCAGGTGCCTTTTGAGAATATCAGCGTCCAGCCTTTTGAATTCCTTTACCCGGGGATCCCGGGTTTGTTCCCGGGTCAGCAGGTGAATTATCCGAAGATTTTTATATTCGGCAGACAGCTTGTCCAAGTCTTTTAGAAAGGCAATATCTCCCAGGGTTTTATTACTGTAAAAAAGATGGATTTTTTTGTCGGGATTTTTCTTAAACGTATCTTTGATTATGCTGTAAAAAGGAGTGATGCCTATGCCGCCGGCCAGGAAAACAATATCCTGAGAATTTTCGGATGGAAAGAAGAACCCTTGGGGTTCGCTTGCTTTTATTTCTCCCCCGACTTTCAGGTCATAAAGAGCTTGAGAAAAGCTCCCTTTTCTTTTTACCGTTATGGAGAGGAGTTTCTCGCCCGGCGCGCTCGAAATCGTATAAGATTTGGTTATTCCGGACAATTCTTTATTTGCGAGCCCGACCATCACGAATTGTCCCGCGCGAAAATCCGGCAGTTCTCCGTTTTTCGGACAAAATTTCAGAGTCACGACGTCATTCGCCTCCTCTTTCTTTTCTTTGAGTATGAGGCGGTTATTCTCGGTTTCCGGTATTGTCATTTTTTTTGAGATAATCCAGCACGGCTTCTCGGAGAGCCATGTGTCCAAGCACCGAGCAATGGAATTTTCTGTCCGGCAAACCTCCCAGCCTTTCCAGTATTTGCTGGGGCTTGAGATTCAGCGCTTTTTCCAAAGACATCCCGTTGTTTTCCGTTACCATTACGGACATTACGGAAGTGGAAGCGATAGCCGATGCGCATCCGAAAGTCCGCCATTTACAGTCTGATATTTTTTTGGTTTCGGGATTAACCTTTATCCAAACTTGCATTACATCCCCGCATTCCGGGCTTCCGGTCATTCCCGTTCCGTCGGCTTTATAGCCCGAGTCGTCCAGAAGAACATTTCTGGGATTAAAAAAATGCTCTTTGACCACGTCGCTGTAAATCCAGGAATCGGATTTGTAGGGGTCTTGACCCGCGACATCATATTTTAATTTTTCATTCTTGTCCGTCATTTTACGGAAGATATGGTTCTAAGTTTCGTTACCGCTTTTGGCAGAACGCTTAAGACATAATCGATTTCTTTTTTTGTTGTTTTTCTGCCAAGAGTGAGCCTTATGTTGCTGTGTGAAAGCTCCGGAGACGTATCTATGGCGGATATTACATGAGACGGTTCGAGGTCGGAGGAGGCGCAGGCGGAACCGGTTGAAACATAAACTCCCAGGCTATCAAGTAATAATAACAAAGATTCGCCCTCAACTCCTTTCACGGAAATATTTATGTTGTTCGGCAGCCTTTTTGCCGGATGGCCGTTCAGGCGGCAATCGGGAATTGATTTGATAATATTTTTTATAAAATAATCCCGCAAATCAATAAGCCTTTTGCTCTCTTTCAGCCTTAATCTCTCGGCCAGCTTAAGAGCTTCGGCAAATCCGAATATTGAGGCCACATTTTCGGTGCCTGCCCTAAGTTGCTCTTCTTGTTCGCCTCCTATAATAATTGGTTCCAATTTTACCC
Organism: Candidatus Wolfebacteria bacterium; assembly: GCA_026394835.1. GTDB lineage: Bacteria > Patescibacteriota > Minisyncoccia > UBA6257 > UBA9933 > JAPLZW01. The sequence goes on along the minus strand of JAPLZW010000015.1, from coordinate 7,935 downwards.
CTTGCCTTACGTATAAGCAGCCGATTCCTTTGGGTCCGTAGATTTTTGAACTGTTTAAGGTTAAAAGATCCACCCCCAGCGTATCGATTTTCAGGGAAATCGCGCCTGCGGCCTGTACTGCGTCGGTATGGAATAAAGGAAACCCGTCTTTCTTCACGCTTTTTATGATTTTGGAGATTTCCGCTATGGGTTGGATAACGCCGATTTCATTATTGGCAATCGCGATAGATATCAGCGTGGTATCTTTTTTTATCAGTTTTTTGAGTTCCTTGATTTTTATGAGTCCGAAAGAATCAACATCCGCGTAAGTAACACGAAAGCCTTCGCTTTCCAGTTTTTTAGCGGCTTCCAATATGGCTTTGTGCTCGATTTTGGAAACTATTATATGACTGCCCTTATTTTTATTGGCGCGGGCCGCCCCCATAATCGCCAAATTATCGGCTTCCGTCCCTCCTCCCGTAAATATAATTTCTTCGCGCTTGGCTCCCAGTATTTCCGCGATGTCGCCTCTGGCTTTTTCAATGATAGCTTTGGATTCTCTCCCCGGTTCGTGAAGCGCTGAAGCGTTGCCGAAATATCCCTTTAAATAGGGCATCATTTTTTTAATGACAGAAGGGTCGAGATAGGTTGAGGCCGCGTAATCAAGGTAAGCGCTTTTTTTCATTTTTTGTCATTATATTGGTCGGGATTTGGATAGTCAATCGGAGCTTATGGAAAAGCTTGAAGCCCGAAAATAAAAAAAGTATAATCAAATGGCAATAATTATTAATCTAAAAATAAATTAACTTTATTCCGATGAAGGAAAAACAAACGGAGGTATTGCTGGTTATCCCCGGCAATATGAGCCAAGTTTATCAATCACTGGCCCAAAGCGCGGCCATTGAACCGCCTGTTTTCGGAATGCTTACAGCGTCTTATTTAAAGAATAAGGGCGTGAGCGTAACGGTTTTGGATGCTCCGGCAATGGGCATGACTTACGAACAAGTTGCCAAGGAAGTTGATAATATAAATCCTCATCTGGTTGTGATGGTTGTTTATGGTTATCAGCCTTCGGCTTCGACCCAGAATATGCCGGCCGCGAGAGAAACCTGCAAAGCGATTCGCGAGGCAAGGCCGGACCTTAAAATTTTGATTATGGGGACTCACCCTTCCGCGCTTCCCGAAAGGACTCTTGAGGAGGAACCTGTTGATTTTGTTTGCGATGGAGAAGGCCCCGTAACAATCCATGGAGTTTTGGAAGCCATTAAAGCGGGAGAGACGGATTTCAGCAAGGTAAGGGGATTGCTTTTCCGGAAGGATGGCAGAGTTATCCGGACATTGCCGGCGTCCTTGATTGAAGATCTTGACGCGGAGATTCCGCCTATGCCGTGGGACATTTTGCCCATGAGCCGCTACCGGTCTCATGATTGGCACGCTAATTACGGGCCAATGTCCGCGAGGATGCCTTATGCTTCCATAATCACGACTCTCGGTTGTCCGTTCCGCTGCGAATTTTGTTGCATTCAAGCGCCGTTCAGAAGCGGAGAAGGGGCTTCAGGCTACCCTTCGGGAGTAAACAGTTATCGTTTCCGGAGCCCGAATGTAATCATCAAAGAAATCGAGGATTTGGTCGCGAATTATGGAGTAAAAAACATCAAATTCCACGACGAACTTTTCGTTCTTAATCCGGAGCACGTTTTTGGCGTAACCAAGCTGATAAAGGAAAGATTCGGAGACAGTTTGAATATCTGGGCATATACCCGGGTTGATACCGCCCAGGAAGAATTTTTGAATGATATCCGGGGCGCCGGCATAAAATGGCTGGCGGTCGGCATTGAATCCGCAAGCGAGCACGTGCGCGACGGCGCAAAAAAATCGTTCAGCGATGAAGACATCGTGAATGTCTGCGACCGCATCCATAAAGCCGATATTAATATAGCTTCCAATTATATCTTCGGATTGCCCGATGACGACGAGGCATCAATGCAGGCGACTTATAATTTGTCTCTTCGTTTGAATACGCTTTTTTCCAATTTTTATTGCGCTATGGCCTATCCCGGGTCAAAACTTTATAAAACAGCCAGGGAAAAGAAATGGCCTTTGCCGGATGACCCGGGCGGTCCGGGTTGGATCGGTTACAGCCAGCATGCTTATGAAGCTTTGCCCTTGCCAACGGAGAAACTTTCTTCAGCCGAAGTTCTTGCTTTCCGAGATAAGGCTTGGAGGAATTACAATAGCCGCCCTGAATTTCTGAAATTGCTTGGCGAGAGATTCGGCCCGAAAGCGGTAAAAACCATTGAGGGCCTATTGGCTATGCCGCCTTTGCGCCGAAAAATTCTGGAGAAGAAATAATAAAGTAAGTATGAAAAATAAAAGAACCCCGCTTTGTTGCCGGGGTTCTTTATGACCGAACGCACTTCAAGACTCTCGTGGACGACATGAACGACAAGTTGGCTCGGGAATCAATCAAGAGAACTTTTCCCGCTCATAACATTCTGTCCGAAGAGGGTGACCCCCATCTAGTTGGTTCGGATTTCACCTGGGTCGTAGACGGAGTGGATGGAACCATCGGTTTCGCCACCGGCTATACGGATCACTTCGCGTTTTGTGCGGGGCTCTGTGAGGGCTCAAACCCGATTTTGGGAGTGGTGAACGCTCCCAAGCGCGCCGAGTTCTACTCGGCCGAAAAAGGGAAGGGCGCATTCTGCAACGAACAGCCGATTCGTGTTTCAACCCTGACTGACCTGAATAAGGTTTTGATGGGCTGCGATTCCGGGAAGCATAACCGGACCGCCCATCTCCCGTACCTGGAAAAGCTTCTTGGCCCCAATGGCATCACTTGCCCATTCATGACAGGTTGCGCCTCGGTGCCGCTTTGCCTTGTGGCCTCGGGCGTGATTCACGCCTACATGGCTACGAGCCTCAATCCCGAGGATATGGCCGCGGCGGTCATAATCATCCGCGAGGCTGGCGGCAAGGTCACCAATCGCGAAGGAAAGGAGTGGAATCTCGGAGACCCGTCAATCCTGGCGGCCAGCCCCGAGTTGCACGAGAAGCTAATGAAGTTCCTTGGTTTGGCTTAATAGAAAGGAGCGTGTCATGCCAATGAAGTGGCCAGTTCCCGGTGAAATGAAAGAGATAATGAAGAAATACGACCGTCAAGTCATTGAGCAGGACTTTACTCTGCCTGATGGCGAAGTAAAGAATTTCTTCCTGTTCGCCGCATCCACCAAGCCAGCAATCGTTCTTGCGGTAACCAAAGATCGCAAAGTCCTGGCCATCAAGCAGTTTCGATACGGCGCCTGTGATGTGGTCACAGAGATACCCGGCGGCAACGCAAAACCCGGACAGTCCATGGAGGACTGTATCACGGATGAGCTTCTCGAGGAGACAGGCTTCAAAGCCAAAAAACTCGTGAAGTTGGGCGAGGGTATCTGGTTTGATCCAGCTTCCTGGCGAGCGAGTTTCACTGCCTTCGTGGCTCTGGACTGCAAGCGTGTGGCCGAACCGAATCTCGACCCCACCGAGATTTTGGAATGGATGACTGTGCCACTCAATAAGTGGCTAGGCATGGCCATGCGTGGCGAGATCAAAGACGCGAAAACCTTGGCAATTACGCTCATGGCTCCGGTGGTTCGTCAGGTGTTTGTACTGATCCTGGCGATTAGGTTGATCTTCAAGAAGGCGCGCCCGCAACATTTCGCGGTCGCGCCTCTTTTTTTATCCCGTTATTATTGCTTTTTTGGCTTATCCCGCTTAGTATGGATTTTATAAGAAACCAATATGGTTATCACAAGGACGCCTTTCAGGATATCGTTTTTTGGCGGTGGAACCGATTATCCCGCCTGGTACGAGGATAACGGCGGAGCGGTGCTTTCTACTTCCATCGATAAATATTGTTATATTACCTGCCGGCATCTGCCGCCGTTTTTCGAACACAAAAGCCGTATTGTCTGGTCCAAGACAGAGCTGGTCCGGCATCACGACGAAATTCAGCACCCTGCGGTCAGGGAAGCTCTCAAGTTTTTGAATATTGATAAAGGAGTAGAAATTCATCACCAGGGAGATCTGCCGGCGCGCTCCGGTCTGGGCTCAAGCTCTTCTTTTACCGTTGGTTTGCTTCATGCCTTACATGCCCTGAATGGAAAAATGATTACCAAGTATCAGTTGATGCTGGACGCGATTCATCTGGAGCAGGAACGCTTAAAAGAAAATGTTGGTTCTCAGGACCAAGCCGCCGTGGCTTTCGGAGGCCTTAATAAAATTGAATTCAGCGGCCATCACAGGATAACAATCCGGCCGATACCGATTAATAATGAAAAATTGGACATCCTTCAAAATCATTTGATGATTTTTTTTACCGGGATGGCGAGGACGGCTTCGGAGATCGCGGCCGAGCAGATAAAAAACACCAAACAAAAAGGATCCGAGCTTCGGAAAATGCTGGAAATAGTCAACGAGGCCGTGAAAGTCCTCCATGGCAGCGCGGATTCTTTTGATGATTTCGGCCGTTTGTTGCATGAAAGCTGGCAGATAAAAAGGGGTTTGAGTTCCCAAATTACCAATCCTCAGATTGACGAGATATATGAAGCCGGAAGGTCCGCGGGCGCCCTGGGAGGAAAGCTTTTGGGCGCCGGCGCCGGCGGTTTTATGCTTTTCTTCGTGAAGCCGGAACAACAGCCTGTTGTCAAAGAAAAATTAAGTAATCTTCTTCATGTGCCTTTTCTTAAGGTCGGTTGTGCAAGATGCGCCAAAGGTATTGGCTCTTGTCGGCGGCAGGCCGTTTTTGGAAATTCTTATTGAGCATTTTTTAAGCCAGGGCTTTAACAGGATAATTTTAAGCGTCGGTTATCTTAAGGAAAAAATAAGGGAACACTTTATTAATCATCGTTTTTCGGAAGCCGCCCGAATAGAATTTTCCGAAGAAGATATTCCTTTGGGAACCGGCGGGGCGATAAAAAACCTCCGCCACTTAATAGGCAGCGACCATTTTTTGGTTGTGAATGGCGATTCTTTTTGTCCGGCGGATCTGTTCTCTTTTTACGAGAGTCACGTAAAAAATGATGCCCTGATTTCTTTGGTTCTTTCGGAGATTGAGGACGGTAGTGATTGCGGAAGTGTCGAAATCGGAAAGGACGGCAAAGTTCTTAGTTTCCGCGAGAAAGACCATAGCTTGGAAGAAAAAAATAAACTGGTAAGCGCCGGGATTTATTTCATGAAAAAAGAAATATTTGATTTGATGCCGGAGGAAGATTCATTTTCCATTGAAAAAGATTTTTTTCCCAAGGTTTTGGAAAATTGCCACGGGTTTGTCACTAAGGAAAAATTCATAGATATCGGGACCCCCGGAAGATATGAAAAAGCGCAAAAAATGTTTTCGTCACCCAACGCCCTTGATCTAAAAAGGTAGTGTCTTTATGAGAAAATATAAACTTGCGGTTTTAACATCTCACCCGATCCAGTATCAGGCGCCGCTTTTTAAAAAAATCTCCGGTTCGGGCAATTTTGATTTAATGGTTTATTTCAATTGGGTCGGAGGCTCAAAGGCGGCCTCTTTTGACAAAGAATTCGGCCAAGAAGTTAAGTGGGATACGCCGCTACTTGAGGGATATAGCTATAAATTTCTTGATAATTTTTCCCTAAGGCCGTCGAGCGGATTTTTGGGGCAGATAAACCCGGATATCGTAAAAGAAATTTTGGCGAACCGTTACGACGCGATTATCGTTATGGGCTGGAATTCCTTCACGAACTGGCTGGCTTTTTTAACTGCTTTTATTTCCCGAACTCCTGTTTTTTTACGCGGTGAAAATCCGTTAAATCAGGAAATCATAAAAAATCCTTTCAAGCTCAAGCTTAAGAAGATGCTCTTTAGGCTATTATTCCGCGGAATAAAAAAATTTCTTTATATCGGAGAGGAAAACAAAAAATTTTACGAATATTACGGCGTTTCCGAAGAGAAACTCGTATTCTGCCCTTACGCGGTTGATAACGAAAGATTTGTTGCCGAAGCTCGGAAATTAAAACCGCAAAAAAACGAATTAAGACGGAAACTCGGAATAACCCGCGAAAGCCCGGTAATTCTTTTTGTTGGTAAATTGATAGAAAAAAAGCGGCCAATGGATTTATTACGCGCTTATGAATTACTGATTACTAATTACAAATTACCAAAATTGCCATCATTGCTATTCGTCGGCGATGGCGAGCTTCGCTCCGGTTTGGAGAATTATGCTAAAGATAATAATATTTCCGGTGTTCATTTTGCAGGCTTTAAAAATCAGAGTGAAATATCGGAATATTATGCGATCGCGGATATTTTGGTTTTGCCGTCGGGCGCGGGCGAAACTTGGGGATTGGCTGTAAATGAGGCGATGTGTTTTGGCTCGGCTGTAGTTATCTCGGATATGGTGGGTTGCGGTCCCGATTTAATAAAAAATGGCGAGAATGGCTATATTTTTCCTCTGGGCGACATAAAGCTTATGGCAAGCCGTTTTGGGGATTTGATGTCTGACCCGCTAAAGATGAAATCCTTTAGCGAAAAATCTTTGGAAATAATCGGCAGGTATAGCTATAATGAAGACATCCAATCAATCAAAGAAGCTTTGGCTGGGGTAAAAAAGCATGGATAAAGGCAAAAGAATTTTCGTGGCCGGCGGCGCCGGATTCATAGGGTCTAATTTCATAAAATATATTTTTAAAAAGCACAAAGATGCCCGGATTTTAAATTACGACAAACTTACCTATTCCGGGAATCTGGATAATTTAAAGGATGTAAAAAATAACCCGAGATACGGGTTCGTGAAAGGGGATGTGTCCGACGCTAAAAAACTCAAAGCCGCTTTTTGGGAATTCAAACCGGACTACGTGATTAACTTTGCCGCCGAAACCCACGTTGACAGAAGTATCCATGTAGGAGCTCTGGAGTTCATTAAGACTAATATAGAAGGCGTTTTTAACATCCTTGAGCTGGTTAAAGCCGATAGAAAAATAAAAAAATACGTCCAGGTTTCGACCGATGAGGTTTACGGCAGCCTGGGTTTGAATTCAAAAAATAAATTCAGGGAAGATACGGCTTTTGCGCCCAATGTCCCTTACGCCGCGACCAAGGCTGGCGGCGATATGCTTTGCCGGGCATACAACAAAACATTCAATTTGCCGGTTATTGTCACTCATTGCTCTAATAATTACGGTCCCAACCAATATCCGGAAAAACTGATTCCCTTTTTTATTTTAAGGATGCTGGAAGGCAAAAAACTGCCGCTTTACGGAGATGGCCGGAATGTGCGCGATTGGATTTATGTTTTGGACCATTGCGAGGCTCTGCGCCTTTGCCTTTTAAAGGGCAAACCCGGCGAAGTTTACAATATCGGAGCCGATAATGAAATGGATAATCTCCAAATTGCAAAATTAATCCTAAAGTATTTTAATAAGGATGAATCCTGGCTGGAATTCGTGAAAGACCGGCCGGGCCATGACAGGAGATACGCTATCGCCGCCGCTAAGATAAAAAAAGATTTGGGCTGGCGGCCAAAACACGACTTCAGAAAGGCATTCGGAGCTACTATTAAGTGGTATTTGGATAACCCCGCATGGATTCAAAGAGTGAGGAAAAGAACGGGAGTTTTTAACCCCCATATTGATTTATGGAAAGGCCACGCCTTAAAAAATAAATAATCAAATCTATGAAAGGAGTAATTCTTGCGGGAGGAACGGGTTCGCGCCTTAATCCGTTAACCAAAGTGACAAATAAGCATCTTCTGCCGGTTTACGACAAGCCGATGATTTATTATCCTTTGGAAGTTTTGATTTCTTTGGGTATCACCGATATTTTAATTGTTTCGGGCAGGGAACACGCGGAGCATTTCATTAAATTATTCGGTTCGGGAAATGAATATGGTTGCCGGTTTCTTTACGCCGTGCAGGATAAGGCCGGCGGCATAGCCGAAGCACTGGGCCTGG
>JAPLZW010000038.1 GCA_026394835.1 Candidatus Wolfebacteria bacterium | reverse complement strand
ATTGAGTTTTGCCAATAATATTTACACTCCGGACGGCGGAATGCATTTGACGGGATTCAGAACCGCCTTGACCAGAGTTTTCAACGATTACGCCAGGCAAAATAACTGGCTCAAGAACGCCGATGATAATTTGACCGGTGACGACGTCCGCGAAGGTCTGGTTGCCATAGTTTCCGTGAAACTGAGAGAACCGCAATTTGAGGGCCAGACAAAGGCCCGTTTGGGCAATCCGCCGGCGAGAACCGCGGTTGAGGCGGTTGTGGCGGAATCCTTAAAGGAGTTTTTGGAGAAGAATTCCAATGACGCGAAATCTTTGGTTGAGAAATGCCTTTTGACCCAAAAAGCGAGAAAAGCCGCGCGGGCGGCGAAAGATTCGGTTTTAAGAAAAGGCGCACTGGACGGCATGACTTTGCCGGGGAAACTGGCCGATTGTTCCAGCAAAGACCCCGAAGATTCGGAGCTGTTTATCGTTGAAGGAGATTCAGCCGGAGGTTCGGCCAAGTCCGCCCGCGACAGGCATTCCCAGGCGATCTTGCCTTTGCGCGGCAAAATTTTGAATGTTGAAAAATCCCGGATAGATAAAATGCTTTTAAACAAAGAAATCCGTTCTTTGGTTTTGGCTATCGGCACCGCGATTGGCGAAGAATTCGATATTTCGAAAATCCGCTATTATAAAATTATCATCGCTACCGATGCCGACACCGATGGCGCTCATATCCGCACTCTTTTGTTAACTCTTTTTTATCGCTATTTCCGGCAGGTGATTGAAAGCGGTTATCTTTATATCGCCCAGCCGCCGCTTTTCAGGGTCCAATTCGGAAAAGAAATCCGTTACGCTTATAATGATTCCGAGAAAGACAAGGTAATGAATGAATTAAAAATCTTAAGCAAAAAATCCGAGGCCGGGCTTAATCTCCAGAGATATAAAGGATTGGGAGAGATGAATCCGGAGCAACTTTGGGAAACCACTATGGATCCGAGCCGCAGAATTTTGAAAAAAGTAATGATGGCTGACGCGGCCGAAGCGGAAAGGCTTTTTGATATCCTGATGGGCGAATCGGTTGAACCCAGGAAGCATTTTATCCAAAGCCAGGCCACAACGGTCAAAAACCTTGATATTTAAAAAGGTTTGTGTTAAATTTTATTAATTTTCCGATAGCTGAAAATACATGATAAACAGATTAAAAGCTTATATTTTGGAATCGCGACAGGAATTCCGCCGGGTGAATTGGCCGACAAGGCAGGAAACAATCAGGCTTACTATGATCGTCATCGGAATTTCCTTGGGAGTCGCGGTTTTTTTGGGAATTTTGGATTTCTTTTTCAGTTATCTGCTTAAGACTTTTGTATTGTCATAATTGGATAATCGGTGTATAAATTATCCATAATCGCATGGAAGAAACGCAAAATAAAGGAATAAAAGAAACAAAAGATGAATCAAGGCCGGCTAAACAGCCGACCAGATTTCCCGAGGGTGCGAAAAAAGGCGAGCGCCATTGGTACGCGGTTCATACATATTCCGGATACGAAGATGCCGTGGCGCGCTATCTGAACCAGAGGGTTGATTCTTTGGCAATGAACGACAAGATTTTTAATGTTATCGTTCCTAAAGAAAAAAAGGTAAGAATTAAGAATGGCAAACGGAAGACCATTGAAGAAAAAATATATCCGGGATATGTTCTGGTGGATATGATAATGAAGGAAGATTCCTGGTATGTGGTGAGAAACACTCCGCGCGTCACGGGATTCGTCGGCGCCGATACGACTGAGCCGACGCCTTTATCCAAAGAAGAGGTTGAATCGCTGATGGTGAGAATGAAGGGCGATGACGAAACCGGATTTAAGCTTGATTTTGCGGTCGGCGATTTGGTGAAAATAGTTGACGGTCCCTTCAAGGATTATGACGGTAAAGTTTCCGGGATTGACGAAGAGCATGGGAAAATAAAAGTGATGGTTCCGATTTTTGGCCGTGACACGGCGGTAGAACTGGACTCATTGCAGGTACAGAAGGTTTAGGGCTTTATATAAAATTATTTCATAATTTTATCTATAAAACCTTACCCGCCAAAATTTTGCGGAGCAAAACTTAGGCGGGTGCTCAAATTTGTAATTAAATTTGGGCGGTTAATAAAAATAAATAAATTTAAACAAATTTGGCATGGCAAAAACAATAAAAACAGTTTTAAAAATACAAATTGACGCCGGTAAGGCAAATCCCGCGCCGCCTATTGGCACCGCTTTGGGACCGCAAGGCGTTAATATCCAGCAATTCTGCCAGCAATTCAATGAAGCGACAAAGGACATGATAGGGGATGTTATTCCTGCGTCGAAATAGAAAAATAGAAGCAGGCAAAAAACACTCCTCCGATTTCAATCGGAGGAGTGTTTTTATTTGCCGATACTTTCCAAGCAAGATTTCATATCTTTCATTATTCTGTCAATTTCTTTTTCTTCCAAAATTCTTCGTTTTTTCCCTTTACTGTCAAAATCTCCGATGCGGTGATTTGGTATTATGTGGTAATGAAGGTGGTCGATACTTTTCATTTTATTATTATGGCCATCACGTACCAATACGGTGCAATTCTTATCTCCGTATTCGTGTATGAGCCTGGTTCCGATTTCCAATAAATCGGAAACGGATTTTTCCTCTTTTTTGTTTAATTCGTTGATGGAAAACACATGCCTCTTTGGGATTACCAGCAAATGGTGGGATGAGTAGGGAGCCAAGGCATATGTAAGAAAAGCGAATTTATTTTGCTTGATTATCCTGTTTCCATCCGTACAGAAAGGGCATTTTCTCATATGCTTCAGAAGTTCTTTGTAAAGCATTTTATTTAAACCTGCTTTTCTCTTTTTTTCGTAGTCTGCTTTGTCGTAACCCGGCCGCCCTGCCACTGGCCGCGATAAAGATTATTTTTCCCTTGGACCTGGAAGAATTGGATATGAACCACTCGCGCGCCCATTTCCACATAAAAAGGCACGCTTCTCAAATTGACCATCCCAAAATTAAGGCCGCCGTTGTAGCCCGGAGCGACGGCGCCCAGAAGCAGATGTACTCCGGAACGGAAGAGCGTGGTGCGGGGCCTCATTAAAGCCACGAGATTTTCCGGCAGATTAACTTTCTCAATCGTACCCATTACGTAGTAGGTATTTGGTTTGAGCTTAATTTTTTTCTCACCGTCTTTTTTGTAAGATGCTATAAGCTTTATTTTCGGAGTTTCGCGTTCGGCTACGCCCAAGAATCCGGAGCCCTTAAGTTCGTAGAGTTCGCCGATTCTTAAATCGAAGCCCGCGCCTTCGGGATTCTGCAGTTCCCGCAAAGATAATCCCTGGACCAGCTTTTTCTTTTTAACGAGCTTATGAAGTTCGGAGATGCCAAGAATCATAATTTTAAGTGGTTAGTAGTTGGTAGTTAGTAGCTAGGATAATTATTTTTTACGCACACGTATTATTTCCATCAGCGTCTGGTTCGCAAACATTCATATCATTTTTTTCCAACTTTCTTATATCTCCCAGTTGCGCGCCGCTGCCGGAACGGATATCGCGTTTCGCGGACATGTCTTTGCCGCAAATCTCTTCCAATTTTGGCATATTGTCCTGCCTGAAATCAAATCCGTATTTAAGGGCCAAATCCGCCCAGCCCAATTGTTTTCCGATATCAATCGCGTGTCCCGTCATTGATATCCAGTCGTAAAGCTGAATTTTATCCATTGCCTCCACGGAGTCTTTGGCTTCCATTTGGGCGACTATTTCGCCACGAGGAGAGAGGAGCGATAATTCAATAATTCCTTTTTCCTGATTCACCGCGATAATTACGTTGCCTCTGGGGTCGGGGATGCATCGCAACTTATTTTCTTTCTTGATAATCCGTTCGGCGTCTTCCCAGTCTTTTTTGTAAATATGGGCGCTTGCGGAAATAACCACGAGGTCGCCGCGCGGAATACTCGTTGCTCCGGAAATTTCTTTCTGGACTTTCAGCAGGGCAAAATTATTGCGCGGCCAGGCCTGATACATATCGTTGGAGCGGATATAGGAAATCAAATGGAGTCTGTCGTCCTGGACCAGGGCTTGAATCAGTAAAACGCATGGCCGGCTTTTGATTCCCAAATCCACGTCCGCGTTCCATGTGACGGCGCAGGCTCCGCGGTCGTCTTTTTCTTCTTTGAGGCGGTTGATTATGAATTCAATCTGGTTCTTGCCCCGCATATCGCGCATTCGATTGCCATAGCCGTAAGGCGCTCCGGGATGCACATGAGTCGTAAGGTATTGGTCGTAATATTGGAATAATTCTTCTTTCTTAAGGCCAAGGAGCCAGTCCGGAAGATGGGGATTGTCAGGGTCTTCGTTTGTGATGACGGTTGTGACGCCCATGAGCTCGCGCATATCATCGTCGTAGTGGGTGGTTTTCAAGACTCCAAAACGCATAATGTTTTTCAAAACATCCACCCAAACATCGGCTACCTTTTCGCCTCTGATTTTGAAAATTGCCGGGTCGCTGGGGAAGCGTTCGGTTTTGGGCGGTTCGGGCTCGGGGAATGTTTTTGGTTCGGTAAATTGCCCTTCTTTATCGTATTTTTGGATGGTTGACTGGACTTTGTTCGGGTCTTGTTCTTCGCGGAGGTCTATAATCTCCACATTCTTCCTGAACTTCTCAAGAGCTTCTCGGCTTATCTCTTTTTCAATATAGGCGTCGGCTACTCCGATAATTTTGTTATTTTCATCAAGCCCTTTTTCTATGAGATTAATAAAAGCCTGGCCGCTGCCTGACAGATCCGATCCGCAGATAACCATATGCCGGATATTTGGCTTGGCGAGAATATTCCTGATGATGTAATTGATGCCTTTTTTGGAATAAAGCTGGCCGACAAGATTGTATCTGGCTTTATCAAGATGCTCGCCGATGAGCTCCTTTTTGGTCCATAAAGTCGCGACACCCACGCTTGATTCGGCATCGCCTATATAGAGGTTATTTTTAAAGTAGATGGGCCAATCCATATGGTAAGAATCTAGAATCTAGAAAATAGAATCTAGTATTTTATTTAACGGCAGTTAAGTTGCCTGGCTTATTCCATTTATTCTCTTTTTTCTTACTGTAACCTTTGGAAACCGGTCCGGTTAGCGGCTCAAAAACCAGGTGGCAGATACAATTCCCTTCATGGAGGATTATCGGCAGTTTTCCAATATTGGTGATTTCAAGCGTAATTCTTCCGCTCCATCCCGGGTCAATGTGCCCGGCGGTAGAATGGATAATAAGTCCCAGGCGGCCCAAGCGGCTTCGGCCTTCCAGGCGGGCGGCAATATCATTTGGGAGGGTAACATCTTCAATAGTTGACCCGAGAATAAATTGTCCCGGGTGGAGAACAAAAGGTTCGCTCTTTTTCAGGGTGTAGCTTTCGGTAATATGTTCAAAGGTCTTACTGTCTGATACGTCAATAAAAGCCGAATGGTTATATCCGAAAAGCTTAAAATCTTTTGATAATCTTAAGTCCAAAGAGCAGGTGCCAAGTTGTTTTTTTAAATTCGGTTTCGGCGTAATTTTTATTTGCCCGGAATTAATGGCTTTTTTAATGTCTATGTCGGATAGGATCATCCCAGTAGTAGATCCGCGATAGCAATTCGTGATTTAAACTATCACAGATGGTTAAATTAATAATATATTTCTTTCTCTTCGAACCTTGTCCCAGTATTAGCTCACGAATTGGTTTAAATCAATCGCGGGCTCACTACTGGGTCATGCGAATTTTTCCTGCGAGCTTGCGAGTAGCTGAAAAATTCAGCATCCTGAGCTTGTCGAAGGACTATTGGTTAATTGGTAATTAGGATTTTGTTTGTTGTCTTATTATAGATTATAGCCCGGATTCGTCAAAACGGAATATTGACATTTTCGGGGTTTTATCTTTTGCTACTTATGATTGCTTGAATCATTGAGCTTGGCCCGAGGGGGGGGACCCATCTCAGGCACTTTTAGTCAATTTTAAACGCCTTTCCTAAATATGGCATATCAAACGATCGTTCAATATACCATATTTTGAGAACCTAATCATTTCTCTGATTACTTGCTTGATAATTTGACCCTATTTTCTTTCTGGTTTAAAATATATTCACATGGAGTATCAACCGATTATAGGCCTTGAAATCCACAGCGAGCTTAAAACGCAGACCAAGATGTTTTGTGATTGTTTAAATGACCCTGAAGAAAAACATCCCAATACGAATATCTGCCCGGTTTGCGTGGGCCATCCCGGCACCTTGCCGGTTGCGAACCTTAAAGCCGTGGAAGCGGTTTTAAAACTCGGTTTTGCTTTGAATTCCCGAATTCCAAAAGATTCCAAATTTGACCGGAAAAATTATTTTTATCCCGATTTGCCCAAGGGTTACCAGATTTCGCAATACGATAAGCCGCTCGCGCTTGGTGGAGCGCTCGAAATTAAAAATCAAAAATCAAACATCAAAATTCGGATTACAAGGATTCATTTGGAAGAGGATACTGCTCGCTTACAGCATTCTGAAGATGGCAAATCGTCTTTGGTAGACTTCAATCGCGCAGGAGTGCCTTTGATGGAGTTGGTTACTGAGCCGGATTTGCGCAACGCCGAAGACACCGTGAAATTCGCCAAAGAACTGCAATTGATTCTGCGGTATCTGGAAATTTCCGATGCGGATATGGAAAAAGGCCAATTCCGGGTAGAAGTGAATATATCTCTCTCTCCGGAAAATCCAAATAACAAATCCCAAATTCCAAATAAGCTCGGGACAAAAGTTGAAATTAAAAATCTGAATTCTTTCAGGGTAGTGGGAGAGGCGATTGATTACGAAATCAGGCGGCAGGGCGAGGCATTGGAAAAAGGCGAGGTATTGAAACAGGAAACAAGGGGCTGGGATGACGCGAAAAAACGCACGGTTTCCCAAAGAAGCAAGGAGGACTCGCATGATTATAGATATTTCCCGGAGCCTGACTTGCCGCTTTTAGATTTGACAAAGCTGGATCTGGAGGCGATAAAAGTTTCCGTGCCGGAATTGCCGGCGCAAAAGAGAATCAGATTCGCGAAGGAATACGGATTATCGGATTTGCAAACAGAAATTCTTATCGGTGACAGGTGGCTGGCGAAGTTTTTCGAAGAATCAATGTCTGAATTTAAGCTCCAAATCCCAAATCCCAAATCCCAAACTTTAGTAAACTATTTGACAAGCGACTTGATGGGATTGATGAATAAAGAAGGCGTGAAGCTGTCGGAATTGAAGATTAATCCGGAAGATTTTTCCGAACTTGTTTTCATGGTTGAGCAGGGTGAACTTTCTTCCAGGATGGCAAAAAACATTTTATTAGAGATGTATAAAACCGGGCTTGACCCCCATGAAATTATCAAAGAACAGGGGATAAGCCAAGTTTCGGATAGGGGCGCGATTGAGTTAGTCGTAAAAGAAGTCATTGACGCCAACCCTAAAGCTGTGGCTGACTACAAAAAAGGCAAGGAAAACGCCCTGGCTTTCCTTATGGGGCAATCTATGGCAAAGTTAAAAGGCCAGGGGAACCCTAAAGTATTGATACAAACATTAAAAAAAATAATTAATTTATAAAAATATGACGGAAAAAGATAGATTTATGGGGTTGAAGCCCGAAAATCCGGCTGATCCGGAAGGTGGGTCGGGGAGAAAAGGTATGGAATTATTCGGGAAAAAAGAATCTCAACCAGAAGACCTGGAGGCTTGGATTGCAGCGGCAAAAGAGAGGATAGGGGAGTTATCCTTTGAGGAATCTGGGCGTGTTATAGAAATACTTGTTAAAGCTCGCCCACCAAAACCTAAAGAGGAGGAACCTAACGTTGGGCCCAATATTGACGAGGAATAATAAATTTATGGAGAAGCCGTAGGGCTTTTCCATTTGTTTCTGCCCATTGGATTCTATTATCCTTATTGAACCACGTCATCTGGCGTTTGGCGTATTGCCAGGTGTTGTTTTTTATTTGTTCCACAGCCTCTTTGAGGCTCGCTGATTTATGCGCCTGCCTGCCGGCAGGCAGGGATTCCTGCTGATTTATGCTGATATCGGCATTAATCAGCTTTAATCGGCATTTATCAGCGTCCTTTAAATAATCAATGATTTCCCGGTAGCCGATGGCGTCAAAAGCCGCGGTTTCCGGAGGGTATTTTTTAAGCAGGTTTTTTACTTCCTGGATAAGCCCCTTTTTTACCATTATGTCCACGCGTTTCTCTATCTTTTCTCTAAGTTTATCTTTCGGCATATTGACGCCGATTTCGAGAGCGTCAAATATTTTTTTGCCTTTTTTTCTTTGGCTGGAATAAAGCTTTCCCGAGCCACGAATAATTTCCAGAGCTCGGATAACTCGCCTGGGATTATGGCGGTCAATAATGTAGGCGGCTTCGGGGTCCAGCTTAATTAATTTTTCGTAAAGATAGAGGAGACCTTTTATTTCCAGCTCTTTTTCCAGTTTTTGGCGGAAGCGGGGATCGGGCTTAATTTCCGGAATCGTGAGGTTATCAATTACGGCTTTTATGTAAAGTCCGGTGCCGCCGACAAGAATCGGCAATTTTCCGTTTTTCAAAATTTTATTGATTGCTTGGATAGCGTCTTTTTTATATTCGGCAACCGTGTAATTTTCATCGGGATTTTTTATATCAATCAGATGATGTTTAATTCCATCCATTTCGGCTTTTGCCGGCTTGGCTGTTCCGATATCCATTCCGCGGTAAATTTGGCGGGAATCGGCGGAGACTATTTCACCATTAAATTTACGCGCTATTTCCAGCGATAACGCGGTTTTGCCGGACGCGGTCGGGCCGGCGATAACAATGATTTTTGGTAAGATTGACTTCATCTCTGGTTTTGATAGCATAATTACATACAGGTATTATGGAATCATAATCCGAATTACCCGCTCTTTTCAACTAAATAGATGGATGAAAATTCTTTCCCGCGAGGCGGGAGAAAGGAGGCCTATGCGCATAAGTTCCAAAAAAACTTAGGCTGCGCAAGACCAGTGGCTTCGGCCACACGAAGAGCGACTCTAACAGAGTCGACTAGGCAGTGCGTATGTCCTGCCTCAATGAGCTGACGCTCGTAAAGACATCCTCCTCGACACGTACATCTGCGCGGACGCAATCCGCGCACTGGAGACCTCCTAGCCGAAGGCAGTACGGGCAAGGGAGTTCTCACGAAGATGGGCGGGGCGTATAGGGGAATCCTTCTACGCCCCGCCCAGGGAGTCACTGTGTGAGTGATCAAACCACGTCTGGTACCATGGCGGCGCCATCGTTCAGGCCACCGCGAGATGCTTTCAAGGCTCGTACCGGTCTTAGGAACAGCGCCGTCACGCAATCATCCATCTGTTTCGTCCATCGTCAAAGAGGCTATTCGCAATTGCGCGGATAGCCTTTACTCATTTTTGATAAAGTGCTGAGGTATTACCACTTCCACGTATGGAAGTGAGTTTTTTTTAATAACCTTATTTTGAATTTGCGTCTTTTTGTATAAAAATCTACAACTAAAAAGCGATACGTTTAAACGTATCGCTTCAATCCCAATTTCTGACTACTTTCGCCTGAGGCGGATCCGCCTATGGCGGAAAATCCTAACTACTAGTTTTCTCCTTTATCTCTTTCTTAATTTTCTCCAAAAACTTTTCAAATTTCATTACTTCCTGATTGCCGTTTCTTTGTCTTACCGAAACCGAACCGGATTCCATTTCTTTGTCTCCGACGATCAGGGTGTAGGGGATTTTCTGCATTTCGGATTCGCGGATTCTCTTTCCCAGAGTCTCATTGGCTTCGGCAAGTTCGGCGTCAATATTTTCCGCTTTCAGTTTTTTGAATAATTCTTCCGCGTATTTTTGCTGCTTGTCGCTTATGGCGAGAATTTTTACCTGTATCGGCGCGAGCCAGACCGGCAGATTGCCGCAGGTTTTTTCCAGAATGAACGCGAAGAATCTTTCGAAGGAGCCCATAATGGCGCGATGGACGATAACCGCGGGTTTCTCTTCGCCCTTACTGTCGGTATAAAAAAGATTGAAACGCGAGGCGGAATAATAATCCACCTGGATGGTCGAAAGCGAATCTTCCTTGCCCCAATTGTCTTTTATTTGGACATCTATTTTGGGTCCGTAGAACGAAGCTTCGCCGATTGCTTCCACGAATTTCACGCCGTTTTTTATCAGAACTTTCCGCAGGACTTCAGAACCCTTATTCCAGGTTTCCCTGTTCTTGATATCTCCGAATTTTTCTTTATTTTTAAAGTCCGGCAAAGACAGACGATACCAATAATCTTTGATGCCGAAGATACCGCAGATTTCTTTTTGGAGATTCAAAACGCTTTGAATCTCTTTTTCGAGGTTTTCTTCCGCCATATAAATATGGGACTCATTCTGGACAAAGCCGCGTACCCGAATCATTCCCGACAAAACTCCCGAGCGTTCGTAGCGGTGCACGTGGCCGAATTCGGCAAGGCGGAGCGGCAGTTCCCGATAGCTCCTCTTATGGTGTTTGTAAATTGAGTGGTGGTGGGGACAATTCATGGGCTTCAGGTAATATTTTTCGCCTTCAATTTCAATCGGCGCATACATATCTTCTTTGTAGTGGCTAAGATGGCCGGATTTTTTGTAGAGCTCTTCTTTCGCCAAAACGGGGGTTCTGACGTGGAGATAGCCGTCGCGTTTTTCGAAGGCATACATCAAGTCTTCCAGCTTTTTTAATATCGCGTAGCCTTTAGGCAGCCAGATGGGCAGGCCCTTGCCGATTTCTTCATCTACCATAAATAAGTCCAGCTTCTCGCCGATATTCCGGTGGTCGCACTTTTCGGCGTTTTCAATCATTTGGATATAATCTTCCAGCTTTTTCTTGGACTCAAAAGCCAGGCCGTAGATACGAGTAAGCATTTTATTCTTTTCGTCTCCGTGCCAGTAAGCGCCGGCTATCTTGTCCAGCTTGAAGGCGTCCGGACTTATCTCTTTGGTTGAGCCGACATGCGGCCCGGCGCAAAGGTCAACGAAGTAGCTAGTAGCTAGTAGTTTGGATTTAGGATTTTTTATGGTCTCAAAAGTTTTGTATATGGAAAGTTTTTCTTTGGCCTTATTAAGTTCTTTGATGAGTTCCAGTTTATAGGGCTGGCTGGCGAAAAGTTTTTTCGCTTCCGCGAAAGTAACGATTTCCTTTTTGAATTTCAAATCTTTTTTCGCCAGTTCTCTGACTCTTTTTTCAATTTCTTGAAGCTCGCCATCTTTAAGCGGGCGGGGCAGGTCTAGGTCGTAGTAAAAGCCGTTTTCTATCGTCGGGCCGATACCCAGTTTCGTTTTCGGCAGTTTTTCCAAAATCGCCATCGCCAGAAGGTGAGAGAGTGAATGCCTGGCTTTTTCTATATTTGATTTTTTATCCATATTTTTATTTTAGATTATTTTAAAAATTAAAATGCCCAAAAATCAGTTGACTTCTGGGTCCGATTCAAATCGGACGGTTCCACCAGAATTCCCTTAATTTTTGGGCGCTCTTTTTGCCGGTAAGCGGGCAATAGGCTTGAGCTCCGCAAGTGGTTAGTTCGCTTCATCGCTCTATGCTTATAATTATCCGGAGAATAAGAAATAAAGTCAAGAGTAAGTTATCCCGGCTGTTTTTTATCTTAAATCTTACTTCTTGCGTCTTAAATCTTATTTCAGTTCCGCCGCCTGCTGGCAGACGAATTTCGGCTCGCCGTTCCTCCAAGATAATTAGCCGACAGTAACGATAACATTATTTTCTTCCCAAATCGTGGGATTCTTGGAGATTGTGTCCGAGAAAATCGCCGCCTCAATTGAGCCGGTCATATCTTCAATCTGCGCGAATAAAATCGGCTGCCCGGTTTTGCTGATAATCCTTTTAATGCTTGAAATCACGCCGACAATCTTTACGCCGTTGCCATTACTCGTTGTCATTTCGCTGCTTTTCATATTAAGCAGTTCTTTTATTTTCTTAATGTTGCCGTTTTTATTTATCTTTTCCATGTAGGGGTCCAAAGGATGGCCGGAAAGATAAAGCCCAAGCAATTCTTTTTCCCATGTGAGTTTTTCTTTATTGGTCAATGGGGTCGTGGGTTTGGAATTTTTCAAGAATGCGGGTACGGAATATGTTGAGCCGAATAGGCTTGATTGCGAGGTCCCTGGGCCATTGCCGTTGCCATGGGCTTTTTTAATATTTTGGCTAAAGGCGAGAATTTCTTCGATATTCTGGAGAAGATTGCCTCTGTCCATTCCCATTGAATCAAAAACTCCGGTCTTAATCAGGCTTTCAAGAGATTTTTTATTGAGGTCTTTATGGTAAACGCGGTTCAAGAAGCTGCCGAAATCGGAAAACGGTCCGCCTTTCATCCTTTCGTCTATGATCGCATCCACAATCGCCCGGCCGACATTTTTAATGGCAATTAATCCGAAGCGGATATTTTTTTCTTCCGGCTCAAAGTCCACGAAACTTTTATTGATATCCGGAGGCAAAATTTCAATGCCGGATTTTTTCGCTTCACTGATAAGGAAGGCAATCCGTTCAATATCGTCGGCATCGGAGTCCAGCAAGCTGGACATGAATTCAATGGGCCAATGGGCTTTAAGGTAAGCGGTGCGATAGCCGATCATGGCATAGCAGGCGGCGTGAGACCTGTTGAAGCCGTAGCGGGCGAATGGCGGGAATAATTCCCAAATTTCTTTCGCGGTTCTTCGGTCTATGCCGTTCGCAATCATTCCCTTGATAAGTTTTTCTTTCTGGTCATCAAGCAGCGATTTGATTTTCTTGCCGATGGCTTTGCGCAAGGTGTCGGCTTCGGCCAGAGAAAATCCCGCGAGGTCTCTTGCGATTCTCATCATCTGCTCCTGATAGACTCCGATGCCGTAAGTGTTTTTCAATATCGGTTCCAGCTTCGGATGGATGTAGTGGACTTCTTCCCTGCCGTATTTCCGGTTTATATAAGAGGGAATAAGTTCCATTGGGCCCGGACGGTAAAGCGCCACCATGGCGATAATGTCCTCAAGGTCCGTAGGTTTCAGTTCTTTCAAGTACCGGCGCATACCCGCGGATTCCAGCTGGAAAATTCCGGTTGTGTCTCCTCTTTTGAGAATCTCGAAAGTTTCTTTGTCGTCCAGCGGAATTTTGGAAATATCTATTTTTTCTCCGGTAATTTCTTCAATCAGGCGGATGCTCTGCTCAATAATAGTAAGATTCTTCAGCCCCAGAAGGTCTATTTTTAAAAGCCCCAAATCGGCAATGCTGTTCATTTCGAATTGGGTGATTATGATATTTTCTCCTTGGGGCGCGTATTGTAAGGGAATATATTCGGTAAGCGGTTCTTGGGTGATTGCCAAACCGCAAGCATGGACCGATGCGTGCCTTACGACGCCTTCCAGGTGCATTGCCACATTGATGATTCTTTTGGCGTCGGGATTGGAATCACAAAGGTCTCTTAATTCTTTTGTGGACTTCAAAGCGTCCGCGAGTTTCATGTTCAACGGTTTTGTGGGAATGAGTTTCGCGACCATATCGCAAAAACTATAGGGCATTCCCATGGCCCGGCCGGCGTCGCGGATGGCGGCTCTAGCGGCCATAGTCCCGAAGGTGATGATTTGCGCCACATGGTCTTCCCCGTATTTCTGCCTGATATAGGAAAAAACTTCGTCGCGGCGGATGTCTGTAAAATCAATGTCGATGTCGGGCATGGAAATCCTCTCTGGATTTAAAAATCTTTCAAAGAGCAAATCATATTTTAGGGGGTCGATGTCCGTGATTTTCAGGATATACGAAATAATGCTGCCGGCGGCCGAACCTCTGCCCGGACCAACTACGATGCCGCGTTCCTTTGCCCATATCACGAAATCTTGGACAATAAGGAAATAATCGGCAAAACCGGTCTTTTCGATAACCGCCATTTCGTACTCCATCCGTTCTTTCACTTCGGGGCTTATTTTTGGATAACGGTCCTGAATTTTTTCATCAACTATTTCTTGGAGATATTCAAAAGAAGAATTTTTGTTTTCGGGAAGAGGGAATTTAGGAAGCATAATTTTCCCGAGTTCAATATTCACGTTGCAGCGGTCGGCGATTTTTACAGTGTTCTCTATGGCTTCGGGAGTGTCTTTGAAGGCTTCTATCATTGTTTCCTGGGATAAGAGAGAAAAGTCGTCAACTTTCAAAGTGAGGCGGTCATCGTCGGAGAGGCGGCTTCCTGTCTGGACCGCGAGAAAAATATCGTGGTATTCCGCGTCTTCGCTTCTCAGGTAATGGATGTCCTGGGTCGCCACAAGAGGAACGCCGCTTTTCTTGGAAAGCTTTTTCATTTCTTCGTTTACTTTCAGAACTTCCGGGATATGCGGATGATGCCCGATTTCCAAAAAGAAATTATCTTTTCCGAAGATATCCAAAAACTCGTTCAGGGATTTTTCCGCTTCTTCAAATTGATTATTCAGCAGGAGTTTTGATATTTCGCCGTTCAGGCAGCCGGACAAGGCGATTACGCCCTCGTGGTGCTCGCGCAGAATTTTTTTATCCACGCGCGGCTTGTAATAAAAACCTTCAAGATAGGCCTTAGTCGTAAGTTTGATGATATTTTTCCAGCCGATATTGTTTTCCGCAAGAAGCGTGATATGGCGGTATCGGTCATCCACTTTCGGCTGTTTGTTGTGGCAGTCGTTCGGGGCGAGATAAGCCTCAACTCCCAATATGGGTTTTAAATCCGCCTTCTGGGCTTTTTTATAAAATTCAATGGCGCCGTAAAGATTACCGTGGTCGGTTAAAGCAAGGGCTTTCATCCCGAGTTCCTTGGCGCGGCTTATTAAGCCGTCAATTTTCGCCAAGCCGTCCAAAAGGGAATAATGAGAATGTGTGTGAAGATGAACAAATTTAGACATTTTGGTATGTAGGCCTGCCCCGTTAGATTTTAAGCGAAGCGGAATCTAATGGGGTGGACAAACTTTGACATAAATTTTCTTGAATACCGACATTATAGAACAACGAGGGGATTAATCAAAACTTCTTTTAGTTCTTCGTTCTTAATTCTTGCGATTCGCTTCTGCCGGCACCGGGCGTTCTCCGGCTCCTGCGGTCGGAGCCGCCCTACGGCTCTCGGTATCAAAAGTCCGACTGCGGTCGGACACCAAGCTTTTGATGCCTCCGAGAGTTGCCGCACGAAACGAATCTCAAGAATTTCTTCTAAATTAGTCTCATTTAGTTTTAGTAAAAACCTCTTTTTGAATGAGCGTGTTGATGAGCGTCTTAAAATTCGCGAGTGAATAGTAAATTTGCCGGGGACCCCCGACCGTCTGGAGGCAGGGTGGCAAATTTACGTATATGAACGAG
>JAPLZW010000107.1 GCA_026394835.1 Candidatus Wolfebacteria bacterium | reverse complement strand
ACCGGAGCCGGAGTGCTTCAGTCTTATATCCACAATGAGCGCGTCGGAGTTCTTTTTGAGCTTCGTTCGGAGACGGACTTTGTAGCAAGGTCAGAAGCATTCAGAACCCTGGCGAAAGAACTCGCGATGCAGGTCGCGGCTATGGATCCGGAGAATGAAGAGGCTTTAATGAGCCAGCCTTATATTAAGGACGAATCCAAAACAGTTAAATTCTTGATTGATGATATAATATCTAAAACCGGAGAAAATATCAGGATCGGAAGATTCTGCAGGTATGAGATATAAGGGCTTTGTATAAATTTATGAAATAAATTTATTAACAAAACCTTACCCGCTCAAGTTTTTGGATAAGTCTTGGTTTAAGATGTTCACGGATAATATGCAGTAATAAAACAATTCATCGGAGACTTTACTGAATAAATCCAAAAATTTGGGCGAGGTGCTGAGTTTTATCTCCCTTCGGGAGATCTACCGCAGGTAGATAGTTAAATTTAACTTCACACTCATAAAATTTAAATAAAAATCGCATGTACGGTTTTATCCTTCAAATATTAATGATGTCGAGCTTGGCCCTTATGATTTATCTTGTGGCCAGGGCGGTCCCGAGAGTGGGGGACGATATTGCCGGTTCTCCGGCGAATAGATTTGACAAGCTGATAGCGGTGATTCCTTTGGAAAAAATCGACGCGGCTTTCGGCATTTTTTTGGAAAAGTTCCTAAGAAGAACGCGTCTCTTCCTTTTAAAAGTTGATAATATTATTGGCGGCTATTTGAATAATTTAAAGAGGATGAGCGGAAACGGACACAAAAATATAGAATCAAAACCAAGCATATTCACTTCCGGCAGCGAAGAGAAAAAGGAAAATAGCGCGGGTGAATAGCCTGTAAATTTCTTATCTTTTTCTATCCTGTTGAATTCGGGAAGTTTTTGTGTTTAAAATATATTGCGGGTAGGTGGCAGAGCGGTCAATTGCAAGAGTCTGTAAAACTCTCGCCCTAGCGGCTACGCAGGTTCGAATCCTGCCCTACCCACACTCCCGCCAGCGTAGCTCAGTGGTAGAGCAACTGTTTTGTAAACAGTAGGTCGTCGGTCCAATCCCGACCGCTGGCTCACATTTTATTATTTTAACTTAGTTATTAAACTATGGACTTTTTAGTGAAAACACTTAGAATAAATAAACGCTAGTTTTGAAAATTTAATATTGCCGTTGTAGCTCAGCTGGTAGAGCAACTCCATGGTGGGGCGCAAGCTTCCTGCCCGTTCGAATGGTAACATCCGGAATGAATCTCGAATAACGGTTAAAAGCCCGCACAGGCTAAGACCGTGGCCGATTTATAAATGATCGAGCCCGAACGACTGACAAGAGACTCCGATTATAATCGGAGAAGATACAGTCTAGCCCTCGTATGGTGTTTATAAAAAACGAGGTGTAAGCGAAGGAGTAGGTCGTCGGTTCAAACCCGACCAACGGCTCCGTAAAGCACATTGATAATCTGTACCGCAGATTGTATAATTTATACATGAAATCAAGGTGGTACGAGTATAAAGATGCGGCAATAAAGTTACGGAGGAAAGGAATTTCTATGGTTAAAATAGAAAATAGATATGGCATTCCTCGTTCCACACTAAGCGAGTGGTTTAAAAATATTGAACTAACCGAAAAACAAAAAAGAAAATTACTTGATGGTAAAAATCGAGGATTGATCAAGGCGAGAAAAAAAGCTGCGGTGTGGCACAGGGAGCAAAAAGAAAAACGCTTAGGAGAAGCCAAAAAACAGGCAATGGATGTGTTAAGCAGGCTTGATATTTCCGATAAATATTGGCTTGAACTTGCCTTATCGATACTTTATTGGGGAGAAGGAGGAAAGTCATCGGAAGACACCAGTATTGGCAATAGCGACCCCAAAATATTGAATTTCTTTTTAGTTTGTCTGCGGGAAATCTATAATTTTGATATTAAAACGATCAAGTGTGAGCTTCACATTAGAGCAGACCAAAATCCGGAATCAATGAAAATTTATTGGTCAAAACAATTAAGGCTGCCCATTAAAAATTTTACGCAAGTCACGATAGACAAAAGAACGCAAGGTTCAAAAACATTTAAGTATTATAAGGGTGTGTGCAATCTAAGATGCGGTCATGTTGCCATAAAGAGAAGATTATTAAATTTAAGCGAACTGTTTTGTGAGCGAGTCATGAACAAATTGGGCTCATAGTTCACTGGTAGAACGCGTCGTTGACATCGACGAAGTAGTAGGTTCGATTCCTACTGGGCCCACACCGATTCTATCGGAAAAAGTTGAAAAATAATCAAAAGTCTGCTAATAATAAGGCGATATGCCTAAATCAAAATTTCGCGAAAATCTCGTAAAAATGAGGTGTTCTGTTTGCAAGCGGTTCAATTATTATACCCGGAGAAAGAAATCCCAAGAGAAAAAGCTTGAACTCAAAAAATACTGCAAATGGTGCAAGAAACATACCCTCCACAAAGAGGCTAAGGTTTAAAATCCTTAGCGAGGGAGCTTAGTTAAGTGGCATAACAGCGGTCTCCAAAACCGCGGTCGGGGGTCCGATTCCCTCAGCTCCCGCCTTCACCGGCATAGCCGGTTTCGGCGGGTAAGCCCGCTAATAAAAATAAAAATCCCGAGGCTGCTTGCGCGGCCCCGGGATTTTGGCGATTGGTCTGATAGCGGACAGATGAGAAGAACTAATGATTGGCGTTCGCGTGTGGGTCTCTGGCGATGAGACCTTCTCGCCTCAGCTGCTCAACCTTCTTCGCTGCCTCGGCGTGCAACACGAAGATCCTCTTTTCCGGCTTTCCGGGGTGTTTCGCGTAGATCGTGTGGATCTCCGGCATACTGGCCTCCACTCCATTCCGTACGGGGTTGGTTGCGGAGAATTTCATGCCGACAAAACCAGTAGTTCACCTCCTTCCTGTCAGGATGTTTGGATTTTAATGCCCAGTTTTTTCAAAGCGTTGAGCCCGGGTCTTACAGAATCAATCATGAAGCATTGCAAGTTATTTTTGTGAGATGCTTCGCCTTGATATCTATCCACCGAAAGAAGGAAAGTTCCGTTTTTCTTCCCTTTGGCTTTTTTGGTCGCAGGGGGATCCTTTCGCCCGATACTGGCAATCGTTTCGCAGTTCGTGAAGAACTGCAACACCGTAGTCGGGTTAGGAGCCTGGACCAACATCTTTCTCCCTTTGAAGTTTACTTTGAACCATTCCATTTTTGGCAATTCCTCCTTGTTCTTGTGTCTTCTCGTCCATCTTATTATTAAAGGTGCGGCGACGATTTGAACGATAAGTTCAAATCAAAACGAATTTTTATCATACTATTTATCCGTCCGCAAGTCAATTATTCTCTTATCAACAGCATTTTTTACTTTTAATGCTGGTATAATTCAAGCAATGGCAGCTGAATATGAAAACCTTATAAACTCTTTAATTAAAGACGGATTTTTGGTAAGGCCGGAAATTACGGAAGCTTTTAGGGCAATTGACCGCGCTGATTTTGTTCCGGATGAATTCAAAGCCGAAGCTTATTTAAACGTGCCATTATCCATCGGCTTTGAGCAGACGATTTCTCAACCCCTTACCGTGGCTTTTATGATAGAGCTTTTGGAGCCGAAAATCGGAGAGAAAATTTTGGAAATCGGTTCGGGCAGCGGCTGGCAGACCGCTATTCTTTCTCGTATTGTGAGCCATAATGGGGCTTCTGCGCTCGGAAAAATTATTGGCCTTGAAAGAGTAGATGAACTCAAGGAATTTGCGGAAAAGAATATTGGAAAATACGGATTTATCGGAAAAGAAGTGGCGAAAATCATAAAGAGTGACGGCTCAAAGGGTTTTAAAGAAGAAGCTCCTTTTGACAGGATAATCGCCGGAGCCGCGAGCAAGGGCGATGTGCCGGAAATCTGGAAAAAGCAGCTTAAAATCGGCGGCAGAATCGTGGCGCCGGTAAACCAGAGCGTTTTCGTGATTGATAAAATCGGGAAAAATAAATATAATAAGAAAGAATACTTCGGCTTCAGTTTTGTGCCGCTTGTGAAAGGTTAAATTGGTTTTCTATGGCAAAAAACGATATTACTAAAATTGAAAAAGGGAGGCCGGAACCTCTTGATTTGTCGGGGATGAAAGATAATGAGAGGGCTAGTCGCGCCGGAAAAATCAGCGCAGAAAGAATGGTGGCGGGGGATGAGGATGGCGTGGATGAAACAAGGCAGGTTGGCAATAAAAAAATTGAACGTCTTTTATCTGAATTTACCGAAGCATACAGAAGTGCGACTGTGGGAGGAGATAATTCCAGGGCGGAAGAGCTTAGAAAACTTGAAAGGCGCATTCGTAAATCTGGCGCGGGCGAAGAAATCAGCAGGATAGTCGGCATGGTGGATAGGGAGAGGATTCCTCCGCTTCCTCCCGTAGAAAAAGATGAGCCTCGCAACGAAGGAAATGAAGAAGCAGTCATTCCGCCCGCTCCGGTTATTTTGGAAAATAAAGAAGTGCTACATCCTGTTATCGCCGCAAAGGAAAAATCTTCCAAAGAAGAAGCAGTGGAATCCACTTTGAGTCCGGCCCAAAAATTTGAAGAAGAATTATTTCATGCATATCTTCGATATCTCCCCGAAATAAAAAAAGGAGGAAAAGGTTTGCCTCAGAAAGTTGCGGAGAGAATTGATGACCTGAAGAGGGAGTTGAAGAAATTTATTAATAAAGGTGGTAATCCGGAGAGATTAAAATCTCCGGAGGAATTAAGGTCTATAGCGGAGGAGATTTATTCAGCGCCAAGAGAGGGCGTGTCGGAAGAAGAAGTGAAATTCGCGAAGCAAGAACTTTTTGCGGCCGAGAAAAAGCGCTTTGAAGAATTCAAGAGGCAAGGAAGTAATAGCTCTGGATTTCTAAATGAATTTGGAAAAGCCAGGGAAAAACTTTTTACAATACTAAGAAAAACCAAATGGGCGACTGTTCCGGATTGGATGATTGACCAGGAAATTGAAAGAGAGCTTGGTGTTTTTGACGAAAAAATCAGGAAAGAAAATCTTCTGCGGGGAATTGCGGCCGGGGATGAGGTCTTCTTCGGGCCGGCAAGGGACAGTAAGAAAAATATAACCAAAAAAGATTCAAAAAAATCAAAGCTTGATACGGATACCGTAAATTCGGAAGGAGAAGATTATTTAAGAAAACATCCCAAAGAACCTCCGGTGAAAAAGAGAGGAAAAAAGAATAAGAATGGAATTGGCGCCGAGCCGCCGGCGAATTTGCCGGTGGTGGATAAAATCACCGAGCCGGTTTTGGATAGTGAAGTTCAAGAGCAAATTAATGGATTGTGGGAAGACTACGGAAGCGAAGAACAAAGAAAGGAAATTGAAAGGTTATGGAATTTATATCTGGAACAAGAAGCGGCAGACCGAGCCGAGTTTACGGATTTGCCGGAACAATCAATGACGGTTCTCGGAAGAGGATCGAAGAATCGTTTTGAATCCAAACATCCCAAACCGCCGAT
Source organism: Candidatus Wolfebacteria bacterium (assembly GCA_026394835.1). Lineage (GTDB taxonomy): Bacteria > Patescibacteriota > Minisyncoccia > UBA6257 > UBA9933 > JAPLZW01. The sequence goes on along the minus strand of JAPLZW010000107.1, from coordinate 5,894 downwards.
TAAAGAAAAAATTTCGGAGCTGGAATTTGATAAAGCTCGGGCGGAGTATTTAAAAATTTACGGCGAACACAATAAAAAAAATACCCAAAGAGTCAGTTTTTTGCGGGCGAAGATTTTCGGCTGGAAAACAAAATCGGATGATGTGCCGGAAGATTTAAGGGAGGCGGAATTAGCTTATAAAACAGCGAGAAAAGAATACGCGAAAATTCTTTACGACAAAGAAAAAGAAGATTTACAAGAAGAAATTCGTCCCAGAGAATTTAACGGGACAAAAGAAGAATACATTGATTCTGAATTGGTAAAATACCGGTCGAAACTTTTCAAAAAGTTTTTCTTGGAAGAAAATATAAAACTTAAAGAAGCGAAGGCTGATTCTTATCCTCCAAGGGAAAAGAATATAATTTTAAGAGCTTGGGGAAAATGGGCGGGAATAGACAAGTATAAAAGACTCGCGATTACGTCCACTCTGATTGGGGGAGCGGCCGCGATTACGGCATCGGGGCTCGCTCCGGCGGCGATTCTTTTTGGGATCGGAGCTAGGGCTTACCGTGGCGCGAAAGGTTTGGCAGGCGCGGGCGGAGGGGGAATTTTAGCCCAAAAAGGAATGGAGCTTTATTATGGCAATAAATTAGAAGATTGGAAAAAAGAAACAGAGGAGAAATTGGCAAGAGAATTTGACTCCGAGAATCCTCATCTTGCCCAAGAGAAATACGAAATCTTTTTGAAGGAATACCAAAAAAGAAAAAACATAGAGACTGCCGTTCAGGTTGCCGCGGCTTTTGCCGGAGGATATTTCGGGACAACAGGAGTTGATTTAATAGAAAAAAATTGGTTTTCCGGTAGTGGTTTGGCTGCGCGCGAGGTTATCAATCAAACAGGAAAGGCTAATTTAAGGCTTCCCGATTCGTCGAGTAGCGAGATGGCGGTAAGGGTGACTGGCTTTGTTGATTCCGCTCCCAAAGGCGCGGGACAGGGGGCGGCCGAGGCAATTCCCGAATCTCCAAAAACTGCGATTCCCGAGGCAGTGGCAGAACCAGAATCAATTGAAGTTAAGAAAGGTCAGGGTGCGTGGAATCCAGTCCACGAACTTTTGAAGAATCAGCTTGAAAAAGACCCGGAAGCTTTTTTGAAGAAAATTAACCTTAAAATAAATCCCGAAGAGCTTAAAACTCCGGGAGCCGCGGAAAAGATTTTAAACCGCGAAACTCTAAGGCTGTTGAACGAGCAGGGCTATATGGAAGGAGGGGAGACCCTGAAAGGAATTTCAAAAGCCGGAGTGAGAGTTTCTCTTGATGCCGATAATAAAATTATTATGACAGGCAAAGGAAAAACCACTTATGATTTTCCGAAGTCCGAAGCGGTTGGGGCGGTGGAGCCGGAAGTTGACGGCTTAAAACCTTTTCACGGCCATGAATCAGTGCCGGATGGACAAGAGTCCGCTACTGCTTCCGTAATTGAAGAATCCCGAATTGGCAGGGAACCTGATATTTATCCGGATGCTCCGGTTGAAGGCGCGGAAGTTCCAACTCCTGCCTTAGAAATTCCGGAGAGCCAGGTTATTGTTGCGCCCGAACTTCCGAATTTTCCGTCAATAAGCCAGAAAGAGACTTATCTGAATAAAATTTTCGGCGCGAACGACGGATTTTTCAAAGACGAGAAAATCCCGGAATTGGCAAAAGTTATAAAATCGGAAAGATTGACTGTCGGAGATATTGATAAATATGTTTCCGCGAAAGGGGCAACGCCGCTTCCGGAAAGAGCCCTTCACAATCTTAAAGAGTATTTCAAAGTGGTGGCCGATGACGATTTTCCCCTCCAGGAAAAACTTCAAGCAATGAGAGGCATCAGGGGATCGTTTCAAATAATGCGGATGCAGATGGGTTTTGCGCGAGCCGGATTTTAACTTTTAAATAAATTTATTTGTGGTATAATATAAACAATGGATGAGTCAATAAAGAAAAATATTATAAAGGATATCGGGCTTGAAAGATTTTCTCCTGAAAAACAGGAAGAAATGCTCCTTATGATAGGGAAGCTTATTTTCCAGGGAGTGATTGTCCGGGTGATGGCGCTTTTGAATGATAAAGACAAGGATGATTTTGATAATCTCTTGATGAAAAATATTGAAGACGAAGAGATGGTTTTGAAGTTTCTGGAGTCAAGAATTCCCAACTTGGATGAGCTCGTGAAGGAAGAAATTGAAAGCTTCAAGAAAGAAAGCGCGGATTTTATGGAGAACCTCAAGTAGAAGTAGGGGGTTGCCCCGTTAGAGTTTTGTATTTGACATTTTTCAGCCAATCGCGTAATATAAAAACAATCCGTAGACAAGAGGCAGCTGGCTTAAAAAGTCGCGAAAGTCCTCTCGAGGAACGAAAAAGCTTCAAGTTTTAAACTTTGAGTTTTAAGGAAATTGTCTGCGGCTTAAAGGCCGATTTTTTATTCAGAGTAATCGCTAATAACGCGAATCAGCGGCAAATAACGCGAATTCGCATTATTAAATAAAAATTAGCATTATTCGCGAATACTACATGCTAAATAAAACACAAAAAAAAGAGAAAGTCAGCGAAAGCAAGGAGCTTTTGGATAAAAGCAAAAGCCTGGTTTTTATTGATTTCGGTAAGACGACAGTTAAGGATTTTGAAGCTCTTCGCCGGTCAATTAAGGAACTTGGCGCCAAGGTGAAGGTTGTGAAAAAGAAACTTCTGGCAATCGCTCTGAGAGATAAAAAGATTGATTTTGACCCGGAGCAGTTTGAGCTTCAGGTCGGAACGGTCTTCGCTCCAAATGAGATTTACGAAATAGCTGGTCCCGTCTTTAAATCCAAGATTAAGATTTTGGGCGGATACGACATTGCGGGAAAGGAATCATTTGATGCGGCGAAAATGAAGATGTTTGGGCAGTTGCCTTCAAGGGAAATTTTGCTTGGCCAGCTGGTTGGGATGATTGCGGCGCCAATAAAAATGTTCTTAAATGTCCTGGACCAAAAATCCAAAATGGTCGAAAATAAATAATTCAACACTAAAATGGAAAAATTCAACGATATAATCGAAAAAATAGAAAAATTAACGGTTGTGGAGCTGGCGGAGCTCGTGAAGGCGCTGGAAGAGAAATTCGGCGTTTCGGCTTCTATGCCGGCTGCTGCGGGAGCCGGAGCGGGAGCTGCCGCGGTTGAAGAAAAATCAACTTTTGATGTCATCTTGAAGGCCGTCGGAGACCAAAAGGTTAATGTCATCAAGGCCGTAAAGGAAGCCACGGGCTTGGGCTTGAAAGAAGCCAAAGACTTGGTTGACGGCGCTCCGAAGCCGGTAAAGACCGGATTGAAGAAAGAAGAGGCGGAAGAGTTGAAAAAGAAATTGGCGGATGTGGGCGCGGTGGTGGAATTGGCATAACCGAAAGATTTAAGAAGTAAGATTTAAGATATAAGAGGGCGGCTTGCCCCGTAGAGCAACTGCGATAAATCTAAAACGATTTTAAAATATTTAAATAGTCTGAGTTTATATTTTCTTTAAAGAAATTTATTTACTCTAAATCAATCTTTCTAGATTTAAATCGTAATCGCAGTTGTCATACGGGGCTTGAAAAAGCCGTCCTTTTTGTTTATCTTTACGGAGCATGATTGAGATAGAAAGAAAGTTTGCCTTGAAAGAGGGGGATAAAGAGCGGCTCATAAACGGAGCTGAATTTTTAAAAGAGAAAATTATTTTTGACAGCTATTACGATAAAGATGATTATTCTCTGACTTCAAAAGATACTTGGCTGCGTTGCCGGAACGGAAAATTTGAGCTGAAGATGCCGCTTCATGGGAAAGAAGGCCTAAACAGAGAAGCCGACCAATACGAAGAAATAGATTCCGAAGAGGGAATTAGGACCAAGCTTAATTTGGCAAAAGAAAAATCTTTGGAGGTCGATTTGGAAGAAAACGGCTATAAGCCTTTTTGTTCTTATAAAACAATTCGCCAGGAATATAAAAAGGGAATTTTTATTATAGATATTGATGAGGCGGATTTCGGCGATTCCTCCCATCAATTAGCGGAAATAGAATTGGAAGCTCCGGATGAAGGCGCCATTAAAGAAACTATTGGTAAGATATTGGTTTTTGCCAATGAAATCGGGCTTTCGAATGATAAAATTCGGGGCAAGGTAACGGAATATTTAAGGCGTTATGATATAGACCATTACAGGGCGCTTGTAAGAGCTGGGGTTTGTAGGGACTATTAGTTTTATAGTTTTGCTTGAAAACAAGAATTTTTTGGTTATTATTATAAAAATCGGGATTTAATTCGGGCGCATAGGGCCGACGCTCCGATTAATTCCGTCGCATTTTCACCCCCACACCAATTAATTTAAATGGGTGCATAGCTCAGTGGTAGAGCGCTTCGTTCACATCGAAGAGGCCGGAGGTCCGATCCCTCCTGTACCCACTAGAATAATAAGTAATAAAATAATTGGTGTGGGGGCAAGTTGCGAAGAGCCCAGGTCCGATTCCTGGTGCGCCCACCCCGTAAAGACAATAAAATGCTCACTCTCTCATCCCTGCGTAAAGAATTGCGCTCAAATGCCAACCCGAAACGGGCTGAATTTTCAAAGCGGTATTTTAAGTGCGGTCCGGGTGAGTACGGGGAAGGGGATGTTTTTATGGGACTTACGATTACGACGGGAGAATTGAGAAAAATCGCCAAGAGCTATTTAAGTTTATCCTTTCCCGACCTGCAGGAATTATTGAATTCCAAATTCCACGAAGAGAGGCAGTTCGCTTTAATGGTTTTGGTTTATAAATACGGTAAATCCGGCAGCCCGGAGAAGAAAAAGATTTTTGATTTTTATCTTAAAAATACCAAGCACATAAATAATTGGGATTTGGTGGATTTGTCAGCCCCGAATATCGTCGGCGAATATCTTTTGGATAAGCCAAGGGGAATTCTTTACAAACTGGCAAAATCAAAAAATCTTTGGGAAAAGCGGATTGCGGTGCTCGCGACTTTTGCTTTTATAAAAGAAGGCCAATTTACGGATTCGTTTAAGATTGCGGAGATTCTATTGGATGACAGCCATGATTTAATACATAAAGCCGTGGGCTGGATGCTCCGGGAAGTCGGCAAAAAATTTTTGGCGGATGAGGAAAAATTCCTCAAAAAGCGCTACAAAAAGATGCCGCGCACAATGTTGCGGTATGCCATTGAGAAATTCCCGGAAAAGAAGCGGAAAGCGTATCTCGCGGGTAGGATTTGACAAACAATACGATTCTGTGATATATATTAAAATCGTTGAATCCGAGCGAAGATTAAGATCTTTTCCAACAGAGGAAGGAGGGATACGGATATGTTCACTCTTCAGTATTGGCACGCCATTCTTTGGTTTCTGATGGGTTTTGCCGGTACGGCTTTGGCGTCGCATCGGCTCTACGGCCATCAGCTTGAGGTAGTCCGACGGGTGCCTTTCTCCGAATGGTTTATGACTATATTTCTCGGAGGAGGGGTAACCCTGCTCCTCTCGCTCAACCCCTGGATCAGGAGGGAAAAGGGATGATTCCTGCCCTGCCGTGCGCCTAAAAGCCGCGGCAGGGCTTTTTTATACTTGACTTGTTTCTGGATAACTCTGATAATTTATTAGTTAAACAACACGCCCCCACACCTAATAAGAATTGGCACTTCCATGCGTGGAAGTATGAATGTAAAGAAATATCCTTTTTAGGTGTGGGGGTAGATCGGGGATACGCGCGAACCCCGGACTCCATAAACAAACCGGGGACGCTCGGTTTGTTTTATTAATAAAATGAACGAAGAAAATCGGGGTAAGCCTCCTAAAAATAAAGATATTGTGGAAATTAACGGCAAGAAATACTTGAAGGTCCTTTCGGGCTATACCATCAGGGCGTATTTTTCTCCTGACGGGCC
>JAPLZW010000003.1 GCA_026394835.1 Candidatus Wolfebacteria bacterium | reverse complement strand
TTTTTATTATTTTGGAAACCAATATCGTTATAACAATAACCCCTACCTGTGTGGTCCATCCGGCCCAATGTTTTGATCCAAGATTATTTTGGATGCGAATGTGAAATTTTTGGAGAGTGGTAAAAGGTTCTTTGCGGATTTTAAAATATAAAAACTGAAGTGCGTCCGGCAATGCTCCGCCCAAAGCGCCCGAAAGCATGGATAAAGAAGGGTCAAAAATACCAACTCCGTTTTTAAAAATAACCAAACAAAGGAATATTCCCAGAAAAAAATCTAAACCGATTACAAAGATATCTCTCGCGAAATTTTTCCCCAAAACCATGTCTTGAGCTTCATGATTTTCTTTGTTTCTGATTAAAGATTTTAACTCGTATTCGGAGTGGGGGATCGCATCCAGAATAAAGTGGCTTAAAAAGCCTAAAATAAAAGCCAGTAAAGGATTTTGCGGAACAAGGCGGCCAATGGCGCCGCCTGTGAGCATATGCGCGGTTAAAATCATAATTTGAGTTTGTTGTGCAGATTGAATAATCGCAGGGAATTCAAGAGAGGGAATAAGTCGGTTACAAAATTGTAGGCCGATGCGCCTTCGGGCCCGATGAATCTTCCCAAAACAAGAACAAGTCCCACGATATTCACCGTTCCCCAAATGAAAAAATCCTGGCTTGCCACTTTCATTGTGTATTTTCCAAGTTCCATTATCTCCGGAATTTCGGAGAATTTATCTTTCATTAAAGCGATGTCCGCGGCTTCAATGGCCGCGTCCGAACCGATTACGCCCATAGCGATGCCGATATCGGCTAAGGCCAGCGAGGCGGCGTCATTTACTCCGTCTCCTATCATTATGGTTTTGTAATTGGGGCTTAAGTATTTTTTAATATAATCCAATTTTCCGGCAGGCAGGAGATTGGCATGGAAAGTTTTAATATTGACGTCTCCGGCAATCCTTTCAGCCACTTTTTCGTTGTCTCCGGTCAGCATGACGACTTTTTTAATGCCCAAAGTTCTCATATCGGCAATGGCATTTTTCGCGTCAGGCCTTATCTCATCCGCAGAAACAAAGAATCCGATAAGTCTCTTGTCGCGGGCGATAAAGGTGAGATTGAACCCTTTGTCCTGGACTTCGTTTATTTTCCGGATTTGCTCTTTGGAAATGGATACTTTATTTTCTTTCAGAAAATTAAGATTTCCGGAAATTATTTTTTTACCGCGAAATTTGGCTATGGTTCCTTTTCCGGGAATTTCTTCGTAGTCGTCGGGCTTTGGGATTTTAACTTTTCTGGAATCTACGTAATTCATTATTTCTTTCGCAACCGGGTGGTCGGAGAACATTTCGGCCATGCCGCCCCAAGCAAGCAAATCTTTTTCTTTGAAATCATTAAAAAGGACGGTGTTTGTGATTTTTAATTTACCTTTTGTGATGGTCCCGGTTTTATCCATTATGGCGACTTCCGCCTTCGCGAGACCCTCAAGGAAATGGCCGCCTTTTATGATAACACCCCGTCTTCCGGCATAACCGATGGCCGCCATAAATGCCATATGAAGCGCCACGGCGATATCATCGGCGCAGGCGACAAGAAGCAAGGATAGGAGCATCCTCAGGTCGCGGGTCGCGGCATAAAATATGATTGACCCCACAAGCGTGAGCCCGATATACCACGACGCGAACATATCCGCGCGTGTTCTTATTTCCGGTTTGCCTTTTTGCGATTCTTCGACCAGAGTAATGATTTTTTCAAGAGTTGTGTCTTTGCCGATTTTTTCGATTTTAACGATAAGAGAGCCGGAAATATTCAGGGTTGAACTTAATACTTTATCGCTCTTAATTTTGGAAACCGGTATCGATTCTCCGGTCAAGGATGACTGGTCTACAGAAGCGCGGCCTTGTATTATTTCGCCGTCAAAAGGAATCCGTTCTCCCGACTCGATAATCGCCAAGTCTCCGATTCTGGCTTCCGAAATCGGGATATTTATAATTTTATCGCCCCTTTTTACTTGGGCATGTTCGGGCTTCAGTTTAAGCAGGCTTTGGATTGAAGCTCTGGCCCGGCCTTCGGTGTATGTCCCGAAAATTCTGGCTGACACAAGCATCAGATTTATGAAAATTGCGGAAACCCACTCTCTGTTGAGAATTGATATAATCAAAGCAATGCTTGCCAGAAGGTCTACGGAAATTTTTCTGTTTTTCGCGGATTTTACGGCGCTTATAAAAACAGGCAATAATCCTATTGCCGAAAAAACAGCGAGTATCAATTCGCCGGTTTTACCGCTTACAAGTCCGAGATAATGAAGGGCCAGTAAAGCGAAAAGCGCGACAAATAATGCCGAGTCCCAACTCGCGAGAAATCCGAATTTTTTCTTCATCCTGATTTAATTCTACCAATTTCCGGGGATTTTATAAAACGTAAAAACGCCCCGGAGCAGGCGGGGCGTTTTTGGTTAAGTCTGTTGTATTTATTTTTTTAATGGCTGGTTGAAGTGCTGTTTGAGTCCGACGCAGTAATCTTTCCGATTATTTTTGAAGCCATAAACGCGCTTTGATTCCTGTCCCAGATTCCGGAAACTGTGGCTCTTGTGGAGCTTGCCAGGTCGGAAAAATTAACTTGTTTGCCGCGAAGCAGAATGGTTGTGCTCGCGTTAACCGATATCGCCACGTTTCCTCTCGATGTTGTTTGTAAGGTAAAGGTTTGATTTGAGGCGTTAAAATTAGAAATTGTTCCGGAGAAGCTGGCGTTTTTGGTCTGGATGGAATTATTTTTGATGGTTCCAGCCGTTACTGCCCATCCCGATTGCGCCACGGTTCCGCTTATGGCCAATAAATCTCCATTTTGGAATTCGGAAAGATTTGAAGCGCCTCCAAAACGCCTGGTCAGTTTGGCGTTTGCGGCGTTAACGACCCATGTTCCTCCCCAGCTCGCCACGTTCAATG
>JAPLZW010000014.1 GCA_026394835.1 Candidatus Wolfebacteria bacterium | reverse complement strand
GATAGCCGTCCGGAGTGGAAGCGATATATTTGCCGTTTGCCGAGGTGCAGGGAGCGCTGGAATCGTAGTAAGTGTGGTATGGCGTGGCCTCCGGAGATATGAGGGGCGTATTATTTGAGCCCTGGACGCACTTGGCGTCATATTTCATCACCCAGAAATCCGAAGTGCCGAAAGAGCCGTTGCCCGGAACCTTGACCCAGCCCGAAGGGAAAACCGGGCTCCCCAGGGACATATCCGTTCCCGCCTCAAAAGCCTGGGAAGCGGTGCCGCCGTCCAGCCTGGCTTTTGATTGATATTTGTCGGACTCAAGAACCGCGAGGATTTTCCAGCTTCCGCCCGGAATATATTCGTAGTAATTGTATGTGGAAGTCGCGTTGATGGGGTCAACCGGCAGCTTTTCCAATGGCGTGCCATATGAAACCGCGCTGAAGTTAAGAGGTATCCAGCCGGTGCCGTCAGTTTTCCGGAGAGTGGAACTTGTGACGCAGACGTAAGTCCAGCCATAAGGCGGAGTTGGCAGACCCAAGTCCGAACAATTGGGTTGGTTAGATGGGATGGAAACGTAAATCGTATTCACTGTCCCAAGATTTGTCTGGCCCGAAGACTGGTAGACAGCCACGGCTTTGTTGAGAGTCGCCAAATCAGCCATCCTTGTGGAATCACGGGCTTGTTTTATGAGCTCAAGAGGACTCAAAGTCACAACCGCGACAGTCGAAAGGACGGCTAAAATTCCTATCACGATGAGGAGTTCTATGAGGGTGAACCCCGTTAGAAATCCGGATATCTTAAACTTAGCTGCCTTTTGGGGAAAAGGAAGAAATTCAGGTGGGGAATCCTTGACTCTAAAATAAGAAAATTTCAGGGAAATTTTCTTATACAGACTTTCGACGCGCCGTCATCTCCCATTGTTATGCCATAAAGCAGGTCAGCGGCTTCCATAGTGGCGCGGTTATGAGTCGCAATGACAAATTGGGTTTTCTTGGAAAATTCTTTGATTAAGTCCGAAAAACGCCTGGAATTACTCTCGTCCAACGCCGCGTCCACTTCATCCAAAACGAGAAATGGCGGCGGACTCACGGCAATCAGAGAAAATAAAGCCGCTATTGAAACCAAGCTTTTTTCTCCGCCGGAAAGCATTTCCAATCCTGTAATACGTTTTTTAGGAATATTAAGTTCAATTTCTATGCCCACAGCCTGCTCTTTTTCTTCCGCCTCTTCTATCTTGACGGCTTCTTTAGAAGCCTCCACTACTTCTTCGCTTTTTTCTTCACCTTTACTTCTTGCTTCCATTTTCTTAATTCTCATCTTCGCCGAGCCGCCGCCGAACATCAGCCTGAAAAACTTATTGAATTCTTCGTTGATAAGTTTAAGAGATTCCGAGAATTCGGAATGGATTTTTTCTCCCAGCTCTTTTATTAGATTCTTTAAATCAATTGACGCCGATTCCAAGTCTTTGGATTGGCTGGTTAAAAATTCGTAATGTTTTTCCACCTCTTCGGCTTCTTTAAGCAATGCCGCGTCGATTTCCCCGATAGACGCCAGCTCTCCGCGAAGCCGGAACATTCTCTTCTCCATTTGGGAAAGCTCTTCGTCGGAAAATGGCCGGGCACCATCTTGCCCGAATTCCCTGAAACTTCTGCCGATTTCCATAATTTTTCCCCTTAATTCTTCCAGTTTGATATTCAAGCGTTCTTTTTTGAAAATAATTTCATTTTTCTTCGCCTCAAGAATATAAAGTTTCTTCCGCTCTGTTTCAACAGCTTCAAAATTCTTCTGGAATTGCTTATTGAATTCTTCCATTCCAAACCTTATGCCCGCTTCTTTTTCTTCCAGCGCTTTTAAAGATTTTTCCAAGGAATCGAATTTTTCCGCCAGACTATTTCTTGCTTCTTCCAATTTCCGGAAATCATCCTTCTTTTCTCCCGCTCCGCGATTGGGGTTAAGAAACGCGTGAATCTTATCAAGAATGCCCTTTACCGAATTTTTGAAAATCGCGAAGTCGGCTTCCTTAAGGCTTTTTTCTATATCCGACTTCAAATCGTCCACCAAACCCAAAAGTTCGTCGTTTTTGAAAATCCTGTCTTCTTTTTTGGACGTCCCCAAAAATTCAAGCTTGCCTTCAAGCCTGCCCAATTCTTTCTCTATGCGGGAACGCTCGGCTAAGAAACGGCCCTGCTCTTCTTTTATTTTTTTGATTTCTTCGTAGCCCTGGGGTTGGGATTCGATTTTTTTGACTTCTGCCTCCAGAGTCCCCAATTCTTTTTGCTTCTCTTTTATTTCTTTTTCCAACTTCGTAAACTCCGGCATAATTTCAGCTTCCGAAAAATCAATCTCTTTAATCTTAAAAGAAAAATAATCGTCCTCAAGGGATTTTAACTCCTGGACCAAAGCTTCTCTTTTTGACCATTTGCTTGTTTGTCTTTTTAAAAGCTTCAAACGCGGAGCGACTTCTTCCGTCATTGCCCGGACTTTTTCCAGATTGAAAAAAGTGTTCTTGAGCTTTCTCTCCGCGTCCTGCTTTTTAAGCTGGTATTCGCGGAGTCCCAAAATTTCTTCCACCATCACCCGGCGTTCTTCGGGAGCGACGCGCACAAAAAGGTCGCTTGAACCCTGGCCTATTATGGTAAGCCCTTTTGTGCCCAGCCGGGACCGGCTCATAAAATCAACAATATCCTTCAGGCGGACTTCCGATTTATTCAAATAATATTGGGAAACGCCGTCCCTTGCCACCTTTCGGCTTACCGAAACTTCTTTATAATCAACGGGAAAAAATCCCGAACTGTTGTTAAAATTCAGCCCGGCTTGCGCCATGGCAACACGCGGCCTCTTGGGCGTGCCATTCCAAATTAAGTCCTCTATTTTCGAACCGCGGAGATTTTTTGAATCGCGTTCGCCCAAAAGCCAGCGGATGCAATCAATGATGTTTGACTTGCCCGAACCATTCGGCCCCACTATGCCCGTGATGCCTCCCGGAAATTCCAAAACGGTTTTTTGGGCAAAAGACTTGAAGCCGTTGAGTTCCAAAGATTTAAGAAACATATGTGGAAATCACAAATTCCAAGCACCAAATTACAAACTCAGATTTTAATTCGGATATCGTTTGGGATTTGGGATTTGTTATTTGGGATTTAACGTTTTTAGGGCGTTCTTCGCCGCCTCCACCTCCGCCTCTTGTTTTGAATACCCCTCTCCCTCGGCTATCAATTTTTTTCCGAAAAACGCGCCGCTCTTGAATATTTTTTTATGGTCCGGCCCCCATTCTTCCAAAATCTGGTAACTCGGAGTAAGTTTGAATTTCTCCTGAACGATTTCCTGGAGCTGGCTCTTGGGGTCTTTGTAGAGATTATTATTTATTACGTCTTCAAGATTGATATCAACCACTATTTTATCTATGAGTTTCCGGGCGCCGTCATATCCCTTATCCAGATAAACCGCGCCGATTAAAGCCTCCATCGCATTCGCCAAAATCACCTCGCGCGCGCGGCCGGTGTCTTTGGTTTCACCTCTCGACATAAGCACATATTCTTCCAAATCGATTTCCTTGGAAACCTTGGCAACCATCTGATAGTTGACCAGCGCTGCCCGGATGCTCGTAAGCTGGCCCTCGGGATATTTGGGAAATTTTTTATAAAGATTCTCAGTCACCGCCAATTCCAAAACCGCGTCTCCCAAAAATTCCAGACGTTCGTTATGAGGCACGCCCCACGACGGATTTTCATTCAAATAAGAACGATGAGTCAGGGCTTCTTTTATTAAGTCCTTATTCTT
>JAPLZW010000054.1 GCA_026394835.1 Candidatus Wolfebacteria bacterium | reverse complement strand
AAGCCGGTTTTTGGCTATTGGATAAAAACAACTTCATCATCCCAAAATATTTTTTATCTGGATAAGCAGGGGAAAATTTATGGCGATGCCAATACTGATTTTTTCCCGGAAGAGCATCTTAATCTCCAATTTATGAAAGTGAGCCCCGACGGGAAGATGATTCTGATAAAATACGGAGACTTATTGAACCCGACTGTTATGATTTTTAATGTGGAAAGCAAGACGTACCAGATTCTTGCGTCTGTAGTTTCCGCCGATTTCTCTCCGGACTCCAAGCAAATCGCGTATCTTGATAACGCTTCGCCCGCCAATCTTACAGTTAAAGATTTAACCGGCGTAAAACAGCAGACTGTCAAAATTTTGTCTATTAACATAAAAGACGTTGATTTGTCGTGGCCGGCTTCAAGCACAATATATTTATCTTCTAAGCCTTCAAATAAGTATGAGGGCCAGATTTGGTCAATAAATACCAAAACAAAAAATATCGCGCTTGTCGCTTCCGGCAATGGGCTCATGGCTTCCTGGTCGCGCGGCGGGAAAATCGGAATGAAATTTACGGTTAATAGCGCTAATGCGATTAATTCCGGATTTATTGATTCTGGCGGAATTGCCTTGGCGGATTTGGGTTTCTCCACCTTGCCGATAAAGTGTGTTTTCGCCGATCTTATTGTTCCCACAAGTTCGGTTACCATTGCCACTACGACCAAAACAACCGCGAAAACCAAATCTGCTCCGGCTCCGGCAGCGCCAAAGAATCCTTACTCCGGAATGTTCCTTTATTGCGCTTTACCCCAGTCTTACAATACCCAGCTCGCGCCGATTTTGCCGGATGATTACCTGAAACGCGCGGTTTATTTCAATGATTTTATCTATAAAATAGGGCTGGAAGACAGCTCATTTACGGTGCTATACGCCGATTCCACGAACCCGATAGATGCTTATGACTTGAAATTTTCGGGAAGCAGACTATTCTTCATAAACAGATATAACGATAAGCTTTACAGTCTGGATTTGACCAATAACTGATGACTCGTTTTTGGAAAAGGATAATTTTATACGCGAAGTTGCCGGAGATGCGGCTGTCTTGGATTCTACTGCCGGTTCTTGTCGTACTTTCGGGAATAAATCTTTTCTTTTTGCCATCTCCCTTGGGGCTTGTGACGCTGGGGATATTTTTCGCTTTAATGATAATTATCACATGGAGCAGCCTTAGGCTTACAAAATCAAATCTTGAAATTAAGGTTGAAAGAAACGAGCTGTCGAGCATCGTCACCAACCTTAATGATGGCATTATCGCTTATGACTCCGGTTTCAAAATTTTGATTTTCAACCGCGCGGCCGAAACGATATTCGGAATCAAGAGCCAGTCGGTTACCGGCCAAATTTTTTCTCCCGACAGGTCAAAGGAATCCGAATTCAGGCTTTTAACCCAGGTTATATTTCCTTCGCTCGCGCCGTCGGTGGTCAGCCATTCGGCTCCCGGAGTTTTTCCCCAAATAAGCGATGTTTCCTTTTCCGAGCCTAATCTTAATTTAAGGGTTGTAACGGATAGAATTCTTGACCCGAATGGCCAGCTTTTGGGATTTGTAAAAATAGTCAGGGACCGCACAAGAGAGGTGGAATTGCTTCAGGCAAAAACGGAATTTATCAGCGTTGCGGCCCATCAATTAAGAACGCCGCTTTCGGCGATCAACTGGTCATTTGAAAACATTTTGGGAATGGAGTTAAAAGATGACGCGAAGGAAGCGGCAACAACCGGCCGGAACGCCGCGGCTAAAATGTCGAAAACGGTTAATGACCTGCTTGATGTCTCAAAAATAGAAGAAGGCCGGTTCGGATATAATTTTGAATCAGTCAATTTGTCGGAATTTGTAGAAGGTGTTATCGCGGAAACGCAAGAATTAAATAAGCAGACAACGGTCAAAATCTATTTCAAGAAACCCGCGGAGGAGGTGGGTGTCTATATAGACAAGGAAAAGCTCCGTATAGCCTTGTTTAATTTTCTGGATAACAGCATTAAATATAACGTGGAGAACGGAGAAGTGGTGGTCGGAATCAGCCGGCTTCCGGACAAACCTTACGTGGAGGTGAGCGTAAAAGATACCGGGCTTGGTATTTCGGCCGATGAAATCAAGAAGCTTTTTACTAAGTTTTTCCGGGCTGAAAATATTACGGATGTGGTTACCGAGGGGACCGGCCTCGGGCTTTATATCTCAAAAAATATCGTAAGGCGCCACGGCGGCGAAGTCAGGGTGGAGTCGGAGTTGAATCGCGGCAGTACTTTCTATTTCACATTGCCAACGGATTTCAGCTTGGTGCCGGCAAGAGAAACGGCTTCGGGAGAAGAGTAAAGGGCTTGGCCTCTGAGGCTTAGCCGAGGAGTTGCCAAACCTTTACCCGCCAAAATTTTTGGATTGATATGTTTTATTTTGTCTATGTTTTGTTTAGCAAAAAAGACAAGGGGTTGTATGTCGGATTTACTATGGATATTAAGAGAAGGTTTGATGAACACAATGAGGGAGGTGTGGAATCGACGAAAAATAGTTTGAGGGATATAAAAATAAGATAGATGCAACCCAAAGAGAGCTTTATCTAAAGACTGGTTGGGGGAGGAACTATTTAGGTAAAATATTGTCTAATTATATAAAAAACAATCCAAAAATTTAGGCGGGTGCTCGTTTATGTAAAAATTTTAGTCGTTCCTGCTTTAAAATTTTTATAAACTTCGCATGCCCGAACTTCCGGAAGTCCAAACAATCGTAGATGATTTAAATAAAAGAATTGTCGGCAGGAAAGTTGCCGGAGTTTGGTATGACTGGCCGAAAACAATCAAAAAACCGAAAGCAACTGACTTGGAAAAAGAAATCAGAGGATTGAAGATTGAAGAAATAAAACGCCGCGGCAAAAACATCTTAATTTATCTTAGTAAGGGCGTTGATAAATCAGCGTATCTTTTATTGATTCATCTGAAAATGACCGGGCACCTGCTTTACGGTAATTGGCAGATGAAAAATAATAAACCCGTTTTTCCGGGAAAGGGATTTTTATCCGAAAAAGTAAATAGCTACATTCATCTTATATTTTACCTGGATAATGGGCTGGAACTTGCTCTTTCGGATTTGCGGAAATTCGCCAAAGTTATCTTTGGCCCGGCCGAAGAAATAGAAAAACTGGGCGAACTCCACAAAATCGGCCCGGAACCGCTTAATCAAAGTTTTAAAGTCGGAAAGTTTATAAGTTTAATAAGTCCGCAGAGAAGAAAAATTAAACAAGTTTTAATGGACCCGAAAGTCATTGCCGGCATCGGCAATATTTATTCGGACGAGATTCTTTGGCAGGCGAAGATTCATCCTTTGCGCTCGGCGAATTCCCTGAAACCGGAAGAATTGGAAAAAATTTATAAATCAATTCGGCAAATTTTGGAAAAAGCTTTGAAGTTGAGAGGCACCTCGGTTTCGGATTTTAGGGATCCGCTCGGGAAACCTGGTCTTTATGGCAAAAAACTTTTGGCTTACAGAAGAGGAGGAGAGCCATGCTTGAGGTGTGGCGTTAAAATGAAGAGGTTGAAAATGGGAGGCAGATCTTCTTGCTATTGCTCCCGTTGCCAGATTTTGAAATAATACAAATAATCACAAATCTTAACGCTAATGGACACGAATCACGAAAAAGTTCCAGAGATAAAAATAGAGCAAGGTACTCCCGAGGACTATAATAGGAGGGCTGAATTTTGGGAACGGACAGAAAAGAAAATTCAGAGCGATTTTTTGTGTAGACCCTATGTTTACGAATTGTTGGGAGATATAAAAGATAGAGCGGTGGTGGATATTGGATGCGGTGACGGATTTGTATCTAGACATTTAGCGAGGGAAGGGGCAAGGGTTGTTGGGCTGGATAATAGCGAGGGACAAATTGATAAAGCGATAGCGAGAGAGACAAAAGAAGGTCTGGGAATTAATTATTTAGTAGGAGACGCAAGAGAGCTACCAATGAGAGATGAATCTGTTGATAGCGCTGTTTCGGTTCTAGTCTATGGACATTTTCCTAAAAGCGAAATGATTAAAGCAATTCAAGAAACCTACCGGGTTTTGAAGCCCGGAGGCACATTTGTAGTTGCTGTTCCTCACCCAGAAACATATTTAAAGAAATCAAAATCCAATTGGATTAAATTTAATTATGATAATTTAAAAGATGGAGACGATCAGAGAGCAAATATAACTCTTTACAACAGCGATGGTAGAAGTTTTACCATTGACGCTTGGGTTCAGAGGTATCAAACTT
>JAPLZW010000095.1 GCA_026394835.1 Candidatus Wolfebacteria bacterium | reverse complement strand
GGAACCCGAGCTTGGTGAAAAATACAGAGTCGCGCCGATTGCCGATTTCACTCCACTCACAATAAAAAAAGCCGCAATAAAAATTGCCACCGTCAAGACATACGTAAAATATCGCTTGTCCGTATTTCCTTTTTCCATCTGCGAAGGTTCCTTAAGAATTTTAAATTCGCCTTCGGATAATGAAGTAAGCGACGAATCCAACTATTATTATAGCACACCAGACAAGGTAATTTTCATACCATTGAAGTGGATTTCTCGGTTCCATCACGGCAACCCTGAAATTTCCCGACTTGTCGACAGCTTTAACTGTTATGCGACTTTTAAGATCCTGGCGCAACAATACATAAGGGCTTTCGGCCGTAATCGAATTATTTCTTTGCCAGAAAAAAATATTTTTAAAGTAAAATAGAGGATAGTCTTCTAAAATCTCGTAATGGCCAATGCCCGAACCAAAATCCCTTGCTTTAAAAATCAAGAACCATTTTCCGCTGAAAATGTTCGGGTCATTGGCCATATCCGGAAAAAATTCTTCCGGCGGGATATTGTCGGCCTTTTCCGTAAAAACCTGACCGGGCTTTTCTCCAATATTCAGATTCAGGCCCCTTACCGTAAGTTTAGCTTCTGTCCCTGTGCCATTATTAAGTAAAACCCGAGCGTTATTCAGAAATATTTTAGCCAATCCGATTTCCTTGGCTTGAAATACCATCCTCAGCACTTCTCCTGGCTGTACGCCTTGCCACGCAGAACTCTGAACCCCTCTGTAGCCACCGGGCATAATACCGGAAAAAAATATCTGATTGTCTTTTAATTCCGGCCTTTGCACCCATAATCCGACGATCGAATCGCCTTCGTTCACAGAAATGAATTCAAGATTATCGCTCCAGAAAATTTTCGCTTCCAAGGCATTCAAAATCTGATTTTGGGAATCAAGGGTCAATGCCACTTCAATCTGTTGGCCTGCGCCGACTTCTTTCTGCGATGAATCTAATTTCAACTCGGCGGCATTCGCAAGTGGAATCAAGGATAGAGAATTATGAATTAAAAAGATAAAACCAAGCAACAAAAATGCTTTGAATAGAAACTTATAGGCCATATCTCTTAATCCATTATTCATAATTTTTAATTAACCGCTCCAGTAATAAGCCATAATGCTGAAGTCAACCAAATCAAGATTGCCATCACTGTTTAATTTAAGCTTTTCCAGACTGACAAACGCCTGGCTTAAAGGTCTCTTCCACCAATAAGCCGCGATGGAAAAATCAATCAGATTTACCTTGCAATCGTTATTGATATCTCCTTTTGCCGGGCATTTCGTTAAAGAAGCGGCAGCCACATTTTTTGTACCGACCTTAAAAAACATCAGTTGTGAAAAGACACTGATATCTCCACTGACATATCCTCGGCTCCTGGCCGAATGATCTCCCGAATCAAGCTCATCCGTATCTAATTTATATAACCAGGCGCCGGAAGCGTCAGCTAAGGTTTTTTTAAGCAGTTCTTGATCGGAATTGACGTACACGGAAATCTCGGCTTGAGGCGCGCTTCGTCCCAATATGTTTACCAGATCGCCTTTTTTCACTTCACTTTTATCCGTGGTAATGGTCGGAGGCATAAATATCCCGCTCACATTGGTCGTCACTCCGGACGTAACCGATACTGAAAAAGTATATGTTATAGATCGCAAACCCATGGAATCTTCCGCCCAAACGCCGAATGAGTAGGTGCCGGCAGAAATCCCGGAGAGACTTATTTGAAAGTTGGCGTCCGGACCGGCTTTGGTCTCAGCCACTACTTGAGCGTCCTTTATCAAAGTAACGTCACTCAAGGGATAAGCTTTACCGCTAAAAATAACCGTATTCCCGCCTGTCAGAGGATAATAGCCTCCCCCTCCCCCTCCACCACCT
>JAPLZW010000017.1 GCA_026394835.1 Candidatus Wolfebacteria bacterium | reverse complement strand
AGGAACTATAAATACAAACAACGAAATCGCGAAAGCGGTATGGATTGTGGGCGGCACAATAAACAGCGCAAGCAAAGTCGGTGGCGACCTCCATATAGCCGGCGGAACCCTGAACCTGGGAGAAAGCGTGATGGGTGAAGCAGTTATAGCGGGAGGCCAGGTCAACCTGCTTCCGAATTTCAGCGTTGCCAAAAACGCCTACATAGCCGGAGGCAATGTTTCGCTTGGGGGAAATTATTCCGGAGACGTATCTGTCCGCGCCAATAAAATATCTATAAATCCTAACGCTATAATCAAAGGAACTTTTGATTATTACTCCCAACAAGAAATTACTATTCCTGACGGAGCCAAAATAGGAAAAATCCAATTCCACAAAATTGAAAATAATGCCGGCAATCCCGGCAATAAAGGATTTTTCGGGTTTATCGCTGCCTGGTGGTTTATAAAAATGATGACGCTTCTAGCGGCAACGATCATTTTCTTCCTTTTGTGGAAAAAAGAGCTTACAGCCTTAGCCGGTAATGCTGTTTCGTCTTTTTGGAAAGAATTACTCCGGGGGTTCATAATCTTTGTCGTAATCCCCGCGGCTTCTCTCATTGCCGCCCTTACAGTAATCGGGCTTCTGCCTGCCGTAATTCTTATGGCGCTCTATGTCTTTATGTTTATGATTGCCTTTCCTTTTTCCTGCATTCTGGCTGGCGAGTTACTCAGGAAAACAGGTATCTTTGGCAAAGGCCATGGACTGGGAATTTGGTACGTGATAGGAGGTGCGATAGCCATCGGGCTTATCGGGTTTATCCCGTTTATCGGCTGGCTCGTAAGTTTCGCTATCATCCTCGTTGCTTTCGGAGCTTTCTGGAACCGTGTGTACGCAAATATAAAAATCGGGTAGGACGTCCGAGTAATAAAAAAAGATGCCCGAATCGGGCATCTTTTTTTATTTACACTGAGCGAGCGAAGCGGAAGTGTGCGCCCAGAAGGATTCGAACCTTCGACCATCTCCTTAAAAGGGAGCTGCTCTACCAGGCTGAGCTATGGGCGCGTGACAAAAAAATAATATCCGAAATCGAATATTATTTCAAGACGCTTTTATTCCAGCTCTTTCTCTATTTCTCCCAGAATTTTCTTCGCTTTCGCGCTTACCTTTTTCGGAGCCTTAACCTTCAACCTGATTATAAGATTACCCCGGCCGAAAGAACCGAATTTCGGCATGCCTTCACCCGCAATCCGCAGGTCATCCCTTAAGTCCCATCCCGCCGGAATTTCGGCTTTTATCTTATTTCCCGATAAAGACGGGATTTCCAATTTATTTTCTAAAAGCAAATCCGTTATTTTTATTTCTTTAGAAATAACCAAGTCGTCTCCCCGGCGCTCAAACACCGGATGCGGCTTGATTCTCACAACCGCGTAAAGGTCCCCTCCTTCGGCGCCTCTCTCGCCGGCCTCACCCGCTCCTTTTATTTTGATAATTTGCCCGTCCTGGACTCCCGGCCTTATTTCAATTTTTGCCGAGCGTTCGCCCCTTACCCTTCCCGCGCCTTTACAAACTTCACAGATTTTTTTGGGAATCTGTCCCGCGCCTTTGCACTCTCCGCATCTTTTCACTTGTTCAAAATTACCGAAAAAACTTTTTCTCGTTTCTCTTATTTCTCCCCGGCCATCACAAACTGAACACTTGTTAAAACCCGCTTTCGCGTCGTGGCCGACTCCTTTACATTTTTCGCAAGCAACCAGAACCTGATAACGGAAATCTTTTTCAATGCCCCGGAACGCTTCTTCCAGGGAAATTTCCCGGATAAGCTGGATATCCGAACCGCGGCTGTATGTCCTCCTTTTCTGCTTCATCCCCATGCCTTCAAAAAAAGCGTCAAAGACATCTCCCAGGTCCGAAAAATCAGCTCCCCCGAAATCAAATTTAATTTCTCCAAATGGATTCTGCCCGCCGCCGAAAGGCCCGCCCTGAGACGAACCAAAAGGGTTAAATCCGAAGCCATTGCCCTGCCCGCCGTCACCCGAAAAAACCTTGCCAAACCTGTCGTATTGCTGGCGTTTTTCCTTATTGGAAAGCACCTGGTAAGCTTCATTAATTTCCTTAAATTTCTTTTCTTCTCCGCCTTTGTCGGGATGATGCTTATGGGCCAGCTTGCGAAAAGCTTTCTTCACCTCATCTTCCGAGGCATTCTTATTTATTCCGAGAACTTTGTAGTAATCTTTTTCCATAATTAATGCGTTTTCCGAAATTGTATTATAACTCTAAAAACTGCCGGGTCAATATCCGGCCGCTCCTTAAGAATCAATAATTAATAATTGTGGCTTGACATTAAAGCGATTTCTTCCCTATTATCTCCCTCAAGCGTAATCACCGCCAGCCCCAAAGCCAAAAGAATCTCATAAATCAAAAATGAAAGCGAAGTGGCGATCCACCGAAAAACCCAGAGAAATCCGTAAACAGTGAAAAAAATCACAGCCGCGGCCACGTAAGGAAAAACGCTTTTTGCCTGATTGGGAAGATTTATTATTTTATTCAACAGAATCTCGTAAATGGCATCCGATATCTTCATTCCAAAATTAATGTTCATTCCCGCCAAATTGGATATCTGTTCTTTCATTTGCAAATCCAAGGCGGCTGCCAGAACTTCTTTTTGCGGCCCGGAAAGATTTTCAGTTTCTTTGCTTTGGTTGGTTTTATTTTTCGCGACTTCCAGGGAAAATTCTCCGACGGTTTTCTTAAGGCCGAATTCCGGAATGAAATTTTTGATCAAGGGCTCGGCAGGATTTATTAATATTCCGAATGTCGGCCTGGAAACAAAAAATGATCCGGGGTTTTTTAATATTAAATCTTTAACGTTAAAATAGAAGGCAACCGAAGAAAATATCAATATCCCGATCGCGGCTTTTGAAAGCGATTTCTTGCTCACCCGCCAAAACTTTATCCTAACCATATTATCAAGCTCTTTTGAGCCGGAATAAATTCCCCAAAGTAAAAACAAGTAAGCAAGGGCTATGCCTCCCAAAAGCGGAAAAGAAAATTGATCGTAAAATCCCCCCAGAATTACCGCGGATGACAAAAAAACTATTAAATTTCCGCTAAAAAACGACTTAATAAAAAGGATATTAAGAAGAAAAACAGAGAGAAAGACGACCGCCGCCGCTATTGATACTCCAAAGTGCATCCAATTCCCGTTCACAAAAAATAATTTCAAAAAATAACCGAATACCCAAGCCGATGCCACGCTAAAAAAACCAAGGGAAAAAATTCCCCAATTTATTTTACTCATTGAAGTTTCGCTAAAACGAAACTTCGACGGCTTAGGACTGAGGCTCTGAAGTTCCTCCATTATCTTTATTATACATTGATTGGCCGATTTTTTGAAGCTCCACAGAGAGTTCGCTTGTCGCCGATTTTAAGGCCTCAATGTCGCCGAGGTCCTTAACCGACTTAACCTTTTCGATTTTTTGGTTCACCGAATCCTTGATTTCCGAAGAAATTTTTTCGCCTGCGTCTCGCAATGCTTTTTCCGCCACATAAACAAGCTGTTCGGCCTGGTTTTTGATTTCGGTCAATTCTTTTTTCTTTTTGTCGTCTTCGGCGTGAAGAATCGCCTCCTGCTTTAACTTTTCCACCTCATCTTTGGAAAGCTGGGTTGACGCTTCAATCCTCACCGACTGGCTCTTGTTCGTGGCCTTATCCTTAGCCGAAGCATTCATGATGCCATTCGCGTCAATATCGAAAGTCACTTCAATTTGCGGAACCCCCCGGGGCGAAGGCAGTATGCCGTCCAAAATGAATCTTGCCAAAGTTTTATTGTCGGATGCCATAGACCGTTCTCCTTGCAGAACGTGAATTTCCACGGATGTTTGATTGTCGGAAGCCGTGGAAAAAATCTGGGATTTGGCCGCCGGAATTGTCGTATTTTTTTCAATAACCGGAGTGGAAACGCCGCCGTAAGTTTCAATGCCCAAAGTTAACGGCGTCACGTCCAGGAGTAACACGTCCTTCACGTCGCCCTGGAAGATTCCCGCCTGAACCGCCGCGCCTAAAGCCACAACCTCATCGGGATTAATTCCCTTATGCGGCTCTTTGCCGAAAAGATTTTTTACCGCTTCCTGTATTGCCGGCATTCTGGTCTGGCCACCGACCAAAAGAATTTCATCAATATCTTGAAGTTTCAAACCCGAATTGGAAATCGTTTCTTTAACCAGTTCTATTGAGCGGTTAATCTCCGGCTTTATCAGCTCTTCCAATTTTGCTCTCGTCATTTTCATCAAAAAATGCTTAGGGCCGGAAGCGTCAGAAGTGATATAAGGCAAATTTATTTCGGTTTCAAATGCGGCCGAGAGTTCATGTTTGGCTTTTTCCGCAGCCTCGCGAAGACGCTGTAAAGCCAACGCGTCTTTTGAAATATCTATCCCTTCCTGTTTTTTATATTCAGCGACAAGAGATTCTATTATTTTTTTATCAAAATCATCTCCGCCCAAGTGAGTATCGCCGCCGGTTCCCTTCACCTCCACGGTATCATCTCCGATTTCCAAAACCGAAATATCAAAAGTTCCGCCTCCGAAATCGTAGACCACTATTTTTTCGTTTTTCTTCTTATTTAACCCGTAAGCCAAAGCCGCGGCCGTGGGTTCATTGATGATTCTTCTTACTTTGAATCCCGCGATTTCGCCGGCGTTTTTCGTTGCCTGGCGCTCCGAATCGTCGAAATAAGCCGGCACGGTAATCACCGCCTCGTCGATTCTCTCGCCAAGCTTGGCTTCGGCATCGGATTTTAATTTAGCCAAAACCATTGCCGAAATTTCCTCCGGCTTATACCAACGGTCTCCCATTTTTATTTCTACGCCGCCGGTTGTTGATTTTTGGATCCCGTAAGACAACCATGTTTTATCTTTTTGAACTTCCGGGTCTTCCCATTTGCGGCCGATAAGCCTCTTTACCGAGAAAATAGTATTTTGCGGATTAACCACCGACTGGCGCTTCGCCAGAAGGCCAACCAGCCTTTCGTTCGCTTTTGATAAAGCCACGACCGAAGGAGTTGTGCGGTTGCCTTCGCTGTTTTCCAAAATTTTTGGCTCGCCGCCTTCTATCACGGCCATCGCCGAATTGGTTGTTCCTAAATCTATTCCGAGTATTTTCATAATAGTTTTAAATCAAAGTTTAAAAATCAAAATTTAAAATGACAATGTAAAATTTTAAAATTACGGAATTTTTACATTTTAAATCTGTATTTTTGATATTTGATATTTACATTTTAAATTATTTTGCGACCACGACTCTGGCCGGCCTTACGACTTTTCCGTTTAACAGATAACCCTTTCCGGATTCCTCGACTATCGCTCCCGACGGCTTATCCGATTCAACTTCGCTCACCGCTTCGTGAAGCGCCGGATTAAAAATTTCTCCAGCCTCAATTTTTATTCTTTCCAAGCCGTTTTTCTTTAGAACATCTTCAAGCTGCTGCTTTATAAGGCGCAGTCCTTCTCCTCCTTCCGAAATAATCGCCAAATCAAAACTATCCAGCACAACAAGAATTTCCTTGATTAACGATTCTTGCCCGAATTTTAAAACTTCTTCAAGTCTTTTAATTTCGTCCTTCTTATAATTAATGAGTTCCGCCTTGGCGCGTTTCCAGCCGTCAAGGTATTCTTCTTTTTCTTTTTGGCATTTCAAGAGTTCTTCGTTAGAAACATCGCTCTCCGCCTCGCTATTTATCCCGTTGTCATTATCCATAAAAAATATATTATCGAAATTTCTTTCCTCAATCAATAGTATAACAAATCATTGACGATCGTCAATGATTTGTTATACCACGTCAAGTTAAGCATATACCATCGAACCATAATCCGATTATTATTCACAATTATTCATCATCGTCCAAAAAGCTTAAAACTTCGGGATTGTCTATCTCT
>JAPLZW010000071.1 GCA_026394835.1 Candidatus Wolfebacteria bacterium | reverse complement strand
ACAGACTTACGTAAACGAGTTTTCTTTCCGCTATAACCACCGGACTTTGCCTGTTTTTGAGGCGTTGATGGCGAGGATATAGCTTTGCCGAGGATATCGTAGAATTTTTCTTTATTGTTATTTTTATTATCCATTAATCTTTCACTTTTATTAATTTTAAGAACCAATCAAGCAACGAATTTATGTATGGATAACCAATAAATACAGTTATTAGAGGAGCTATAATTATTGACCATGAAAATTTATACTTTAACAAAAGTGTTTCCGCCAGTCCAAATATCCCATGTATTTTATAACCATCAGAACTAACCTCTATTCCCGCCACTTCACTATTATTCGAGGCTATTCCTTTTGAGGGTTTAATATATTTTTCTTTATCATCTATACCTTCCAAACATTCTTTAATAAGAGAATGATATTCGCCCGCTTTCTTTTTCTTTTTTGGGAGATTATTTTTATACTTTTTGACTAATTCCATAACAAAAAATTCCTGAGTTAATCTTATATGGTGTCCACTCACAACAAAATTCTCATCTTGAACCTGAGTATGCTCAGACGATAAATCGTCCAGTTTTTCTAAAATCCACCACTTCCTAATAAACCTCCACATACCCCTAATTGTATCACAAAATCCTTTACTTGTAGTCATGGTATATTCGCCTATTTTTAATACTCGCGGGTTTTTATTTTTTGTGTTAAGATAATTTAATGTTAGACGAGATAATTTCCGAACGGAAAAGAAAGCTTAAAAACCTGGAAGAAGCGGGTTTTTATCCGTATCCCGAAAGCGTCAAAAGAACGCATTCCATAAAGGAATTACTGGATGATTTTGAGTCTTTGTCGCAAGGCAATAAGGAGATTTTCGCTTGCGGCCGGATTACGGGCATGCGCGGCCAGGGCAGTATAGTTTTCTACGACATTGAGGATGAAAGCGGAAAAATCCAGGGAGTTTTAAAGGAAGACAACTTGCCGGATTATTTCAATCTTTTTTCCGCCAATCTTGATATAGGAGATTTCATAGAAGCCGGCGGAACTGTTTTTGAAACCAAAAGGGGAGAAAAAAGCATTGAAATAAAGTCTTTGCGGCCAATTGCGAAGAGCTTGCGCGCCGCGCCGACTAAGTGGTATGGCTTGGAAGATACGGAAACCCGTTTGCGCCAGAGATATCTTGATTCTTTGCTCCGCCCCGAAGTGAAGGAGCTTTTCAGGAAGAAAAATATTTTTTGGAAAACATTCCGCGATTTTCTTTCCAAGAAAGGATTTTTGGAAGTGGAAACTTCGGTTTTGGAGGCGACTCCCGGCGGCGCGGAAGCCGAGCCGTTCAAGACTCACCACAACGCGCTGGATACGGATTTTTATCTGCGGATATCTTTGGAAATCGCTTTGAAAAAAATGATGGTGGGCGGCTTTGAGAAAATTTTTGAAATCGGCAGGATTTTCAGGAATGAAGGCATTGACGCCGAGCATCTCCAGGATTATACCGAACTTGAATTTTATTGGGCATATGCCGACTACAAAAATTTGATGAAGCTGGTTGAGAAAATGTATAAAGCCGCGATTAAGAATGTTTCTGGCGGGCTTAAGACCGAGTGGCGCGGCCAGGAAATAGATTGGTCAAAAAAATGGCCTAAGGTTGATTATTTCAAAATCTTTAAAGAAAAAACCGGTATTGATTTGAAAAAAGCGACTGATGAAGCGCTTTATGAAAAAGCTATAGATGAAGGTTTGCGTCCCGAAGAATTTGCGGGCCGGGGCAGGCTGATAGATATGCTTTTTAAAAAAGCGCGGATAGAAATGATCCAGCCATGCATACTTCTTGACCCTCCGGTTGAAGTTGAGCCATTGGCAAAGCGTAAAGCCAATGATTCGAAAAAAGTCTGCCGTTTTCAGGTCGTGGCCTGTGGCACGGAACTGGGCAAGGGTTTTTCCGAAGCCAATGACCCCATTGACCAGCGTGAGAGATTTTTAAACCAAATGAAACTTCGCGAAAAAGGCGATAAAGAAGCCCAGATGCTTGACGAGGATTTTCTGGAAGCTTTGGAATACGGCGCGCCGCCAATGGCGGGAGT
>JAPLZW010000031.1 GCA_026394835.1 Candidatus Wolfebacteria bacterium | reverse complement strand
ATAACAGACTGTGATTTGTTTGAATCAGGAGTCAAAGAATTTACGGCAATTGCCAATTTAGCTAAAAAAGCTTGAATGCTTGCCAAATTATTTTCCGCCTCGGAAATATAATTCCCAAGTTCAAAACTTGTCCCGGCCGTGTCTGACCCATTTAGTAAAATCAGTGATTTGCTCCACGAATTAAGCGTTCCCTCAATGGAGAGCCGCGAAAACTCCAATGCCGGCTTTAATGATGAATCACTCATCGCTATCGCAAGAGTCGGGTTGGCGCTTCTTGGATTGTTAAATAAAGCGTCCGAATTGCTATGAATAGCGCCGTCTCCAGAAACATAAGCGTTGTTAATTTGAGCGATAACAGCTTTTCTTGCTTGATTAAGCGACGATTCCGCCGCAGCGATGCTGGTTTCTTGAATCTGAATTTGCTCGGGACGCGCGCCGTGCAAAAGTTCATTCAGTTTTGCTTCCTGCGCGGCCACATTGGCATTTGCCTGGTCAAGCCCGGCGGAAATATCCGAGGAATCCAGACTGGCCAAAACTTTTCCCGCGCCTACTTCATCTCCGACTTCCACTCCGGCATAAATAATTCTTCCGGATTTTTCAAAACTTAAATCCACGCTCTTGGCCGCTTTGACGGCGCCTGTTGATTTTACTTCTTCGGAGATTGTTCCCTTTTGAACCGTGTACAAAACTTTCGGAGCCTTTTTGGTTGATGAAAAATACCAAAAAGCGATTCCTGTTAACAGAACCGCGCAAAGCATCATTCCAGCAATAATTGGTTTCAGATGTTTATTTGCCATTTTTATTATCATTTATTATGTTTTTTAAAGTGTTTAGATGCCTGGCCAGATACTTGGCAAAATGCTCAACATTGGAAACCTTGGTTATCCCTAATGTGTCTTCACCTTTCGTAAAAACCAAGAGCTTTTCGCCCTTTTTGAGTTTGAGAGCTTTGCGTATGTCTGCAGGAATGACAACCTGGCCTTTTTCTCCAAGAGTTGTAATTCCTATGTACGGCTTTTTGCTTATTTTTGCGAACATTTTTGTAATTTATAAATAAAGTTTTGCCTCGTCCTATCCCCGTCCGCGGCGGCGGATTACCTCGGCGGGGTATTAGGCGAGACAACGGGGAAAACTTTGTTGTAGATGAGTCGGCTCCGCCGACACATCTTTATACTTGCGGATTCATCCCCGCCGTCCGCCGCGGCGGAGACGGGGTATTCTCCGCAATCACAATAAACATTTCCTTAGAACCAGCCCATAAAGTAGGAAATGTAGGATATATACTACACCCGATAATTTCAAGTGTCAACCAACCGGAATTACAAACGGGTACCCTTCGCCACGAAGGGTACCCGTTTGTAGATTGCAGTACTCTAAACTCCTACAGGTTTCTTTTAGGGTTTGTTAGAATTTTCGGCTTCAGTTTGTTTATTACAAACTACTCAGCTTTATCGCCACATACAAAACTGCAACCCCCAGAATGGTCATAATCGTAGTCAAAAATTTTGGATGAGCGTGATGGCTTTCCGGAATAAGATCGCTGGCTCCGATGTAAAGGAAGAAACCGGAAAACAAAGCTAGAACGATGCAGAGATACCGCTCAGGTAATTGAAAAAACATTGTTGAAACTACTCCCAAGACCGGCGCG
>JAPLZW010000058.1 GCA_026394835.1 Candidatus Wolfebacteria bacterium | reverse complement strand
ACCACCCGGTCATCAAGCAAATCATATCTTCTGAAATTATTTTTTACCTTTTCCAAAGAAACCTTCAAAATATCTTGTAATGAGTGATTATCTCCCTCATCCTCCTTGTACTCCGGCTTAGGCAAACCCTCAAAAGAATCGGCAACAAAAACTTTTCTGTCTTTTATGTTGTAAGCCTTCAGAACCCCCCCCCCATTAAAATACAGGCCCCTCCCTGCCAAACTCCTGTCTCTATAAAATCACCCGGAATGTTATTTTTTATAACGTCCTCCGCGCAAAATTGGATATTATCCAATCTTTTTAACCCAATCATCGTGTGCGCGAGAGAGGGCCAGATCTGCCCCTCATTCCTTCCTTTTTCATCGTTGATTTTTACCAACGCGTATTTTTTGCGCTTTAAAAAAGGCAGCACCAGGCCAAATAATGATTTTTTTATTCCCCTCCGATTCAGTTCATCTGCAAAAGTTATGCTTTTATCATACAAAGAAAAAGACAGCGCCTTTTTCAAGAGCTCCAAGTAAAGAGAAATTGAATCAGATTCCTTACTTATGCTCATAATCCCAATACCACTTTATTGTCTTTTTAAGGCCTTCCTCGAAATCCGTTTTGGCTTTAAAACCGAATTCTTTTTCGGCACGGGAAACATCAAGCATCCTTCTTGGCTGGCCATCGGGCTTTGAACTATCCCAATGGATTTCGCCCTTGAAATCCATCAACCGGCAAATAAGCTCCAGCAGATCCTTAACGGAAATTTCCTTTCCGGAGCCGAGATTTACGGGGTCCGGCTTATCATAATTTTCCACAGCCGCGACAATCGCTTCGGCCGCGTCCTCAACATAAAAGAATTCCCTGGTCGCCTTGCCCGTGCCCCACGCGTCTATAAAATCTTTCCCGCCGTTCTTGGCTTCGGCCACTTTTTTAATCAAGGCGGGAATTACATGGCTGGAACCGGGATTGAAATTATCTCCGGGCCCGTATAAATTAACCAATAAAAGATGAATGGCATTAAAGCCGTATTGCTGCCTATAGGCCTGGCCCTGGACCAGCTGCATCTTTTTCGCCAAACCATAGGGAGCGTTAGTTTCTTCGGGATAACCATTCCATAAATCGTCTTCCTTAAACGGCACCGGCGTGAATTTCGGATAAGAGCAAACCGTTCCTATGGATACGAACTTTTTCACGTTATTCAAACGGGCGGCTTCCATCAACTGCGTACCCATTATCAAATTATCGTAAAAAAGTTCTCCGGGCTTTTCCTGGTTAAATCCTATACCGCCCACTTTAGCCGCAAGATGAATCACGATATCCGCGCCTTTTGCCGCCTTATCGCAATTTTCCATTTTCCGCAAATCCATTTCCTCGGAACGCGGAACGATTATATTCTCTTCCGGCACTCCTTTTTTCTTCAGTTCCATTACCACGTGCGAACCCAAAAAACCGGCTCCTCCGGTAACCAGAATTTTCTTTGTTTTTAAATCTATTCCCATGTTAAATACGGCTATTTCTTATCCGGCAAAACATTCAAAGCCTTCAAATCCGCGTCAACCATTATTTTTACCAAGTCTTCAAATTTGGTTTTAGCCTCCCACCCTAATTTTTCTTTGGCCTTTCTCGGGTCGGCAATCAAATTCTCAACTTCCGCCGGCCGGAAATAACGCTTATCAATCTTAATATAATCCTGCCAATTGCCTATGCCCGCGCATTTAAAAGCCGCTTCCACGAAATCTTTGACCGAATGGGTTTCGCCCGTGCCGATAACATAATCATCGGGCTTAGGCTGCTGAAGCATAAGATACGCCGCTTCCATGTATTCCTTGGCATAGCCCCAATCCCTTCTTGCGTCCATATTTCCCAGATAAATTTTCTTATCCAGGCCGGCCAAAATTCTCGCTATGCCTCTCGTAACTTTTTTTGTCACGAAAGTTTCTCCCCTCCTCGGGCTTTCATGGTTGAATAAAATTCCATTTACCCCGAAAATCCCGTAAGCCTCCCTATAATTCACGGTTGAGTGATAAGCGAAAACTTTCGCGCATCCGTAAGGGCTTCGGGGATGGAACGGTGTTTTCTCGTTTTGCGGCGGCGGAGTAGCTCCGAACATCTCGCTTGAAGACGCCTGGTAAAATTTCACGCTCTTGCCGGTTTGTTCCTTAAAATCCTTGATACCTTCCAGAAGCCGCAGAGTTCCCAGACCCGTGACGTTGGCGGTATATTCCGCCATTTCAAAAGAAACCTTTACGTGCGACTGGGCGCCCAAATTATAAATCTCATCCGGCTCTATCTGAAAAATCAGCTTTCTTAAGTTGCCGGAATCCGTTAAGTCCCCGTAATGAAGCGTGAGTTTCCGATCTTTTTTATGCGGGTCCTCGTAAAGATGCTCGATTCTCGCGGTATTAAAAGTTGAAGCCCGCCTCATCAAGCCGTGGACCTCATATCCTTTGGATAAAAGGATTTCGGCAAGATAAGAACCGTCTTGCCCCGTAATACCGGTAATGAAAGCTTTCATTGTTTTTTGAAGTATTGGGAAATTTTAGACAAAGGCTTCAGGATAATGCTTATCGGATTAACGCGGAAACCGTTCAATTTCCAGGCCTTATAATCTTCAATGTGGTGCTGTACCTGCCTTAGGATATTGCGGTTGCTTTTCCCTCCTTGCCTCATTTTAACCAGAATCCCGGGAATATAGCAAGATTTAACTTTGTGCTTTTCCAATAACCGGAGCATCAGCTCGTAATCCGCGGATATCTTCAAGCTCGTGTTAAAAAGCCCATATTTTTCGTAAATCTTCCGGCGAACAAAAAATGTCGGATGCGGCGGCATCCAGCCGCGCCTGAATTTTTTGGGCGAGTATTCCGAGGATTTCCAGAAACGGGTTATTTTTGAAGGATTGTCCCTGTCCACATAGACCAAGTCTCCCCAGCAAACATCCGCTCCGGTTTCTTCCATTTTTTCCACCACTTTTTTAATTACATCCTTATCCGCATAAAAATCATCCGAATTCAGATTGCCGATTATGTCGCCTGTCGCGAGACGAATCGCTTGATTCATGCCGTCATAGATACCCCTGTCCTTTTCCGAAACAAATTTGGATATTTTATCCAGGTATTTTTTCACGATATCAACCGTGCCGTCGGTTGAGCCGGCGTCTTTAACGATATATTCGATATCGGGATAAGTCTGCGACAAAACACTTTCAATTGCCGAAGCTATGTATTTCCGGTTATTGAAAACCGTGGTGGTTATGGAAACTTTCAACATAATATCATTTTTTTTGAATCAAATAATTACCCATCGCCAGGGCGTCCATTTTGGTCCGCAGGAAACAATCTATCGCTTCTTCCGGTTTATTCACTATCGGCTCGTTTTCGTTGAATGATGTGTTCAGGACTATGGGAACGCCGGTAATACTCCCCACCTCTTTTATCAATCTATAATAAAGCGGATTATTTTCCGGATTCACGCTTTGCAATCTGCCCGTGCCGTCTTCGTGAACCACGGCCGGAATTATTTTTCTTTTCTCGGGTTTTATTACGTAAACCTTTTCCATAAAAGACACGGGCCGCGATTCTTTGAAATAATCTTGAACAGCCTCCTCCAAAATTGAGGGCGCGAAAGGCCGGAAAGATTCGCGTTTTTTTATTTTCAAATTAAGAATTTCTTTCATCTCGGGCAAACAAGGATTAGCCAGGATGCTTCTTGCGCCCAGTGCTCTCGGACCCCATTCGGTCCTGCCCTGAAACCAGCCGACAACTTTTCCTTCGGCGATAAGCTTGGCTGTTTTTTTGATTAAATCGTTTTCGTGGAGATGCTCCACCTTAAATCCGCCGTTATCAAAAACCGAAAGCTTGGATTTCAAAATTCCATCACTGTATTCCGGTCCCCAAAAAGCGGAATTCATCACAAAGCCTCTCTCTTTGCCAAGAATCTGGTTCCAAACATAAAAAGCCGCTCCCAAAGCCGTACCCGCATCATGCCCAGCCGGCGGCACATAAATATTCCGGAATGCGGTTTTTTCATAAATTTTGCCGTTAGCCAGACTATTCTGGGCGCAACCGCCGGCAAGAACCAGATTTTCCAGTCCGGTTTTTTTATTCAGGTTATTCAAAATACGGAAAAAAGCTTCTTCGTAAACCTCCTGAACGGAAGCGGCAATATCCTTATGCCGGCTATCCAATTCTTCACCCTCCCTCCGCGGCTCGCCCAAAAGTTCTTTTAATTTTTTTGAAAACAACCTGCCGATAACCGGCTTATCGTTGAGCCAAGTCATTTCCACGCCTTCTTTATCGTGTAAAAAATAAGATGTTTCCAGAGAAAATAAACCTGTTTTCCCGTCCAAATTAACCACCTTCCTTAATTTATCGGCATAAACGGGCTTTCCGAAAGCCGCGAGCCCCATCACCTTATACTCGTCTCCGTAATTCCAAAATCCCAAAAATTGCGTAAGCGCGGTATAAAAAATTCCCAATGAATGGGGAAATGCCACGGTATCCAAAATTTTGATTTTGTTACCGCTGCCAGTCCCCGTCATGGTGCTCGAAAAATCTCCGAATCCGTCAACCGAAACAATAGCGGCCTCATGGAACGGCGACACAAAAAAAGCGCTGGCCAAATGCGCCCTGTGATGCTCAACATTTATAATCCGCGCTTTTATTTTTGATTCCGGAATTCCAAAGGCGGAGGCCAATGCCGGCTTTACGCCAAGCATCACCTTCTTAATATTCTTTGTCCGCTCAAGAAGAAACGATAATCTAGGAACCTTTAAAATCACCCTCAGAACCTTTTTCCAAAAATGAGCGAGCGGGTTGCGCGAAATCGCGACATAATCTATTTCTTCAATCCCGATTCCCGCGTAATCAAGGCAAAACTTAATCGCCTCCGACGGAAATCCCGCCCAGTGCTTTATCCGGCGGATTCTTTCTTCTTCGAGAGCCGCGACAAGTTTGCCGTCTTTGAGAAGACAAGCCGAGGAATCGCCGTGATAAGCATTAATGCCTAAAATATACATAATTTAATTTATCTTTTCTCCGAATATAATAAGGTGCGCCCCCAAAGAAGGGAATACATTTCCAAGCGCTTCAAAAATCTTTCCGGCAGCGTTCCTTCTTGTTGAATAAAGTATGTGTGAAGAAATTATCTTTTTCACCCTGAAACCATTCGAAGAAAACATATTACTCAAAATCTTTTTGCCGTACATGTGATAATGATAGGTGGCATAGGCAAAATAGGGCATCTTGCCGAAAAACATCGTAAATCTGTTGACCAAAAAGAACAGGTTGGGCACGGTGATTATGAGATATCCCCCGGGCATTAAAACATCGCGGCAATTTTCAAGGAATCTTTGGTCGTCAAAAATATGTTCCATCACCTCTCCGGCAAAAACCACATTGAATTTTATCCCGAAATCGGGAATGCCCAGGTTCAAATCGGCCTGTTTTATCTTAACGCCTTTCATTTGGCGGGGATTAACATCAATCCCGAAACACCTGGCTCCGGAATCCTTAAACGAATCCGCCACTCCCCCTTTTGCCATGCCCAGTTCCAAGACGGACAATTCATTAAGATTTTTAAATTTTGATTTTATAAAATCAACCGCCTTTTTTATTCTTATGGGGTCCGGGACGGAAAAATCTTCGAAAACTTTTTGATTCTTGTCTTCCATGGCTTATTTATTTTTCAGACCGGATTCATACAGCTTCGCGTCTATCAAAAATCTGTACCAAAAACCGTGGAGAAAATGGAAAATCATCCCTTCCTTGCCGTCAAGAAATCCCCCGAGAAAAAAGTAGCGGACAAAGAAATATAAAAATGCCCGGCCGAAAATCGGCAGATTGTTATATCGTTCCTTTATCCGGCGCCTGTCCGCCACCGGACCGCCCAATTTTTCCAAATCTTTTTCTCCGGAACGGCTCAAGTCCAAAATTTGCCTAACCTCTCTCGATGAATACTTATTCTGCCTGTCAGTCCAGGCCTCCAGCCCCTTTTTATTGTCATCCACAAAATCATTTTCCAAATTTTCCGCCCTCCCCTCCGACAAAATAATATGCTCATCCATTTCTCGGTCTTCAGACATTGCCTTGCCTTTGCGGAATAAACGCAAAATCCAGGTGGGATAATAACCGCCATGCCTCATCCACTTACCCATAAAATAAACCCGGCGCTTCATATAAAAACCATTTATCGCAGACGCTGATTTATGCTGATATTGCTGATTTATGCTGATATTTTTTTCTGATAACTTTTCGGCGATTTCTTCCCACAATTCCGGCAGAACATACTCATCGGCATCAAGCCTCATTATCCATTCGTTCTTGACAGGAAGATTATCCAATGCCCAATTGAATTGCCGGGCCTGATTTTTGAATTCATGCTGGATAGTTTTTGCTTTGTACTTTTCGGCTATTTCCAATGTTTTATCCGTTGAAAAAGAATCAACCACAAAAATTTCGCCCACCCACGGAGCGGCGTTTTTAAGGCAATTTTCCAGATTCAACTCCTCGTTATAAGTGAGGATTATCAAGGAAATCGGGAGTTTTTCCGTATTTTTAGCCATTTTCTTCAATAAGCTCATTATACCTTCTAATAAATTTTTCCGCTATTTTATCCCAGGAAAATTCTTTTTCAACCGCTTTCCTGCCAACGACTCCCATTTTCTTAGCCAGATTGGGATCTCTTAAAATCTTAATAATGGCATCCGCGATCTCCTTCTTGTCCTTTTTTACAATCATTACGGCATCCGCCGGCAATTGTTGCGCTATCGCAGTAGTGGCGGTAGAAACGACAGCCAACCCGAAATACATAGACTCCAGAATCACCATGCCGAAATTTTCCGAGTAAGACGGCAGAACAAAAACACCAGCTTCTTTATAGGCCGCATTTTTGTCTCCCCCCAGAAGCTGACCCGTAAATACGACATCCCTGCCTGATTGCAGATCATTATCGGAAATAAATTTTTCCGTTTCTTTTCTGTAACCCTCGTCATCTCCTCCGGCAATCACCAAGATAACGTCGTCTTCTTTTTCGCGGACGATCCTAAAAGCGGGAATTAAATCATCCAAGCCTTTTTTCCAGCTTATGCGACTCAAAAAAAGAATAATTTTTTTATCTTCGGGAATGCCGTATTTTTTCCTGAAATCGGGAGTTGATTCCTTCCCTAGACCTTCCTTATCTAAGCCGTTCTGGATGACGACTTCCCTCTTTAGGGGAAATCCCATGCCGACATATTCATCCTTCTCCATCTCGGAAGTAAAATGAATTCCAGCCGCGCCTTCCAAATTCCTTTTTTCCAGCAAAACCGTGTAAATTTTCTTTTTAAGATAACCCTTGCGGAATGTTTCCTTCATCAGGCTGCCGCGCGGCGAAATAATATAAGGCTTCTTGAATTTTTTGGCGTAATAAGCGCCTATGGTTGAAGCGGAAAGAAAAACCGAAGTGATATGAACCAGGTCAAAATCTTTAATATTTTTTTGGAGCGCTTGGCGCATTGCGGAAGAATACTGCCAAAAGCGCCAGGCAACGGGAAAATAAAAAACTTTTACTCCGTCAATAATAACTTCTTTTCCGAGTGGAACATTTAAATTGCCCTTACCATCGATATCCGTCGTGTAAACCGTGACATCAACGCCCTTTTTAACCAGCCATTTGTTCAGTTCGTGAACGCTTTTAATCGGTCCGCCATATCGATAAGCCGGTGAATAAGCGGGCGTAATGTGGAGAATTTTCATCATTTTTTGAGGGATAAAATCCTTTTATATTCGGCGATCATTTTTTCTCCGTAGTCATCCCAGGTAAAACCGCGCGACACCCTTTCTTTGGCGGAACGGCCCATCTCCTCGCGGATTTTGGGGTTCTCAAAAAGGAAAAGTAATTTTTGCTTTAGGGCGTCAACGCTTCTTATGGGTATTATGAATCCGTCGATTCCCTCCCTCGCAATATCCGCGCCTCCGGTGTTTGTCGTGCAAATTACGGGCAAACCGCAAGCCATAGCCTGGATAATAACCATTCCAAAGCCATCCTGGATGGAATTAAGGACAAAGACCGAAGACTTATTGTAATAATCAACTAATCGGCCCTGGGGAACCTGGCTTACGTATTTGAATTTCCCTTCGTATCTTTTGAAAAACGGCTTCATCTCCTCACTCATCGCGCCAACCAATAAAAGCTCAGAATTGGGAAGATTAAGCCCGGCAAAAGCCCGGAGAAGATAATGCACTCCCTTCTGAACCGTCATTCCCCCGACATAGATGACCCTGAAAATATCATCTTCTTTTTTGGCGCCATAAAATTGTTTTAAATCCACTCCGTAAGGAATAAGCATCAGCCTGGATTCGGGAAATCCTTTTTCGATAAAAGTTCTCTTCGCAAACAGCGAAGGAACATTTATGTAATCGGCTTCTTTATATTCTTCAAGCTCCTTCTTAATAATTTTGGGATGGGGAAAATTTGAAATTGAAGGCTTTACGCCAGTCAAGCCATACTCCTCTCTCAGGATTTCGTCCTGATAAGCGATATGAGAGCTGCCTCTTTCCAGAACCGTAATCGCGCCTTTTTTCTTCGCTTCCCTTAAAGAATGTAGGGAAAAACTGGAAAAACCGTTAAACACATCCGACCGTTCTATTTTCCGCGAAGCCAATATATCAAAAACTTCATGGATAAAATATTGGGGGTTATATAAATTTTTTATCGTTTCCGGCAATCTGCGCCACGCTCTTTCCAAAATTTCCTTTATAAAAATAGACTCCGTTTTTTCCGGGGGAATGCCGTATTTTTTTACCTCGAATTTCGGGTAAGAAGTTATTAATTTGCGCAGATGCCCTCTTTTCAGCAATTGCTGGGCCAGATTGAACGCGTGGAATCTCCCCCCGACCGAAACAATAATTTCCATAAAAGAGTAATTTTACGGGTTTGATAAGCTATTTTAATGCTTATATACTGTTATTAATCTGCCTGTCAAACCGCAATTTAATCCTATAATAACCTTAAGTTCTCCCCCTGTAAACAATAAACCGGATATGAAAAATAAAATTCTTTTTTGCGGCGAACTCCCCCGGAGGGATAACCAGACCGGCAGCGCCACGGTTAATCTTGAAATAATAAGCCGCCTCGTTAAAAAAGATTTTGAGATTGCCGTCTTAAGCCCGATTTTCAACAATGAAGAAATTTTGGACCTTGGTTTTCCCGTCAATTTTTTGAAAACCAAATATTTCCGGAGCAAAGGATTCGGCGATATTTTGGGTAGAATCAGTTTTTGGGGTCAAGTTTCGAAATTTTTGAAAGATAAAAATTTCGAGCCGGACCTGATACATATAGATGCGAATCCCTATCTTTGCAGGATAAAGCCCGAAACGCCGAAGGTGCTATTCCTTCACGGAAGCGAAAAAGCGGGAAGATTAAATCCTTTAAGATTAATAAAGTCGCCATATTCTACAATATGCTCGCTGGCCGGGATCCACTACGAACGGCTGGCCTTTTACGACAAAAATATACGCCGGATATTCATAAATTCCCGATATTCGAAGAATGTTGTTGTTTCCCAATATAAATTAGGCCGGGAAACGGCCGATAAGATAAGCGCGGTAAAACTGGGATTCAATACGGGCCGTTTCGGAAAAACGGAAATGTCCGGCGCGGATGCCAAAAAGATAATTTTTGATAAATTCAACATCCAAAACAACAAAATAAATTTATTCCTTTTGTTTGTCGGCGGAGTAGCTATCCATAAAGGC
This sequence comes from Candidatus Wolfebacteria bacterium, assembly GCA_026394835.1. GTDB lineage: Bacteria > Patescibacteriota > Minisyncoccia > UBA6257 > UBA9933 > JAPLZW01. The sequence goes on along the minus strand of JAPLZW010000058.1, from coordinate 4,640 downwards.
CAGAGAGAACTCATAGACAGCATGGCTGTTTTGACAAAAGAATTCCCGGATGTCGGCCTCTTAATAGCCGGCAAGGATGCCGGGGACATGGACAACTGCCGGGAGGCAATAACGTCCCACAACCTTAACAATAACGTCTTTCTTCTAGGAAGCGTTGACGACCGCGATTTGGGAATAATATTCAAAGGAACGGATATCTATGCGTCGGCGGCAATGGAAGGCTTCGGTATAAACCAGGTGGAAGCCATGGCCATGGGATTGCCTCTTGTGGCGCGGGATAAGGGCGCCGTAAGTGAACTTTTCGAAAATGGAAAACAAGGATTCCTGGCCAACAATAGAAATGATTTTATTGAAAAATTAAAATTGCTGATAAAAGACGGCTCTTTGAGGACCGCTATGGGTGAAAAGGCGAAAAAACATTCTTACAAAAAATTCAGCTGGGACAAACTGGGGGAAGCAATAAGTGATAGCTACTCCGAGATATTGGGAAGCCGATAACAAAAGTTATCCTTTGAATTTAACCAGTCTTGCGAATCCTTCCCATTCTCCCACAACTCTTGAGTATTCCTGGATAAAATAAGCCCAATAGAAAGGGAAGAAATCCCTGATTGGATTTTCGGACTTAAGACTGACGCGCAAAACCCTGTAAAAAGCCGGAATAATAATCAAAAAATTCAAAAGGAAGAGAATGTCTTTAATGATAAATTTTATAAAAAGGAATGGCAGCGATTTCCCGTACATAAAATACGGCTGAAAAGCGGCGAATAATCCCCTGGTCTTCCTGACATCCCAATATTCTTTAAAATTATCCGGAGCCTTATGGGGAGCTATGATTGTTCTGTCGAATACTTTTTTATATCCGGCTTTGGTCAATTTCTGGCCCAGAGTATAATCCCGGCAGAACTTAAAAGGATAATCCCCGGAAATCATTCCCGCGTTCAAAGCCGCTTCTCTCTTCACGGAATAACCCTCGCTTGTTAAAGGATTGTAAGAATCTTTGCCTTCGTCCAGGTCAGCCTGCTTCTGCATAAAACGGGCAAAAAAATTGTCCAGATTAAAAGCGCGGGACTTAACCACCACCCAGTCGGCGCCGTTTTCGTAATGCTTATGTATCTTATCCAGAAAATCCGGCGCCAAATTGGCGTCGGCATTCACGAAAACTATTACATCTCCCACGGCATTTTTCATGCCGATATTCCTGGCCTCACAGCACCCTTTTCTCGGCCCGTCGAACAGCCTGACATTCTTGTCTTCGTATTCCCTTATAATCTCCTTGGTTTTATCCGTAGAATCATCGACAAAAATAATTTCCTTATTCGGGTAATGCTGGTTGACCATCGCCTCAATCGCCATCCGGACATCATGCTCTTCATTCTTTGAGGCCGTGAGCATGGTGAATTTTAATGAATTGTTATTTTTGGCTTCCATAAAATTATTTGGTCAATCGCTTGAGGTCGGAGTCAACCATCATCTTAATCATTTCTTCAAAAGAAGTCTTGGGAACCCAGCCAAGAATCGTTTTTATTTTAACCGGATTAGCCCTGAACTCAAAAGTCTCCGGAGGCCTCACGAATTCTTTGTCGATTACCACAAATTTTTGCCAATCAAGACCGAGATTATTGAAAGTAATCTCAATCAGCTCTTGAACCGTATGGTTTATCCCCGTCCCAATCACATAATCGTCGGCTTTATCGGCCTGAAGCATCAGCCACATCGCTTCCACAAAATCTCCCGCATACCCCCAGTCTCTCCTGGAATCAAGGCTCCCCATTTTTAATTCTTTTTCCAATCCGAGTTTTATTTTGGCGGCCGTGGAAATTATTTTTCTAGTCACGAATTCAAAACCCCGGCGCGGCGATTCATGATTGTAGGCAATGCCCGTACAGGCGAATATGCCGTAAGCTTCGCGATACATTTTGACCAGATTAAAGCCGGCAAGCTTCGAAATAGCATAAGGCGAAACAGGATTAAAGGGCGTATTCTCGTCCTGAGGGGTTGCCTTAGGATGACCAAACATTTCACTTGAGCCGGCGAAATAAAATTTCGCGCCCGGAGCCAATTCCTTGATAGCCGACAATAAATAATGAGCGCTATCGGTATTGGTTTTAAAAGTTCCAAAGTCGTCTTCAAACGTGCTTTTAATAGAGCTTATCGCCGCCAAATGATAAACTTCATCAGGTTTTATTTTGGCAATAAGCCGCCAAACCGTCGGATAGTCGGAAACATCTCCGTAATGGAGGATTATTTTTTTATTGTTTAAAAGTCCGCCTATTCTGGAAAATCTCGCTTCCGGATTTTCGAGCGCCGGCACCCTGGTTAAACCATGGACCTCATAACCTTTCCCCGGTAAAAACTCCGCCAGATAAGAACCATCCTGGCCGGTAATCCCGGTAATCAAAGCTTTCTTCATGAAATTAATTATTTTCTTCAATAATCAAAAATTCCGGGAGGGGAACGATAAATTTCCCGCCGTTTTTAAGATAATCGGCTTCGCGCTCCCTGAACTCTTTGATAAAATGCCACGGCAGAATCAAAAAATAGTCGGGCTTTTCGGACCGGGCCTGCTCTTCGGAAATTATCGGTATTAAAGTTCCGACGGTTTTTCTGCCCCACTTGTCCGCGTTTCTTTCCGCCGCGGCTTTGATCAAAGTATTGTCGAGATTAAAATATTGCAAAAGCGTATTACCCTTGGTGGATGCTCCGTAAACATGGATTTTTTTTCCTTTCTGAACTTCGCCTTTTATAAAATTAGAGACACTGTCTTTTATCTTGTAAATTCTTTCCGCGAACTCGTCATAAATCCCCCTTTTGTTGAGTTCCAGCTCTCTTTCGCGGTTTCTCAGATAATCCAATCGTCTCTCGGCTTTCTTTGAAACATTTATCCCGCCTCCTCCATCTTTGTGTTTTATATAGATGCGGAAACTGCCGCCGTTCACATCATTCAATTCAACATCAAAAACTTCAAGATTGTGGCGCCTCAAAAGATTCTCTAAAGATAAAAGCGAATAATATTCCAAATGCTCATGGCAAATATTATCAAAAGCGTTCTGTGAAAGCATCAAAGGCAGATAGCTCATCTGAATAATAAAAACGCCATCTTTATGAAGACTCTTTACTATGTCGGCAATAAATTCATTCGGCTCTTCCAAATCATAGAACATGGCTATGGCCGTAATCGCCTTAGCTTTCGTTTCGCCGAATTCCTTTTGCCAATCATTATGGTTGAAAAACTCCGGAATTATTTTTGTCGTTCCGTCCAGATTCCACTTATCCAGATTTTTAGCCGGTTCAAATCCGATTTTATTGATACCAGGAACGGAATACCCCCTCAAAAGAGTGCCGTCATTCGCGCCTATATCCAGCACAAAATCGCCTGATTTGAAATCAACCAGAGACTCAACTTTTTTTGCGATACCAACCAATTCATCCGTCATGGTTTTATTCATTCCGGACCGATACCAATAATTCCGGTATAAGGTTTCGTTGGGAACCGTATGCTTAAGCTGTAATAAACCGCAGCCACCGGAAGATTCCTCGCACAAAACAAGCTCCAGGGGAGCTTTTTCCGCCATATCCATATCTGCCGCATCCAAAAAATCGGAAACATGAAGTTCTCCCAAGGAAAGTATGGAAGACAGATTTTCCGAACCGCATACCCGGCACTTGTCTGTAATTTTTATTTTAGCTTCATCCATGAAAGTAAGAATAAAAATAGAATAGCAGATTGAAAAAAAGAGTCAATTTTTATAAAAAATAGCCCATTCGCCCTTCCCGAGAGAAGAGCGAACGGGCCGAGGGTCATACGCCGTAGGGATGCTCTTTGGTGAAGACCAAAGGAGTTCCCTGCAGAAGCATTTGCTCGCACTGCCGGATATACATGCCGTGGTTAGGAACCATGTTTTTCGGCAGTGTGCTGGACGTTACCCAACGCCTATCTGGAGTATCGGGAACGACGCCATCAAAGTCCACCAAAAGAACATCCACGCTTGGATTGCACCACGGGTGCTCCGGCCACTTGAACGGAGCGACAATCCGCACTTCGGTGACCAGAAGCCCAAGCCCGGAGAATTCTTTATCCATAAGCGCTTGAACGATGCCCGCAGGGTCGGGGGGATGATTCGACTTGAGCATGCTGCCGGAAGCATGAAATCCGTCCCAGCACTTATCCTTTCGGTAAGTGACGAGGAATTCATCAGCACCGCCCCTCTTGCGGTGCAGCACCAGCTCGTAGAAAGGCGTTACAATCAACTTATAGAACGCCTCCATACATTCTTCGGGGATCCATCCGCCGCAGCCTCCCTTCTTGACGGGAAGCGCTACGAGTTCAAGCGACTCCTTAAACCGCTTAATCGATTCTGCGTTCACGAAACACCATCCTCTCTACCCGAATTATATTCGAGCAATTTAATGTTGACGTGCCAATGTGCTATACAAAAAAAGACGCTTGATTACGTCTTTCTTATTATAATACCCTTGTCTTATTTTGTCAATTATTTTGACTCTTCCAGATACCTCGCAATCCTTTTCGCAATTCTCAAAAAAAGATGAGGAATCAAATACAAAATTACGGCTGATTTCTCCATAAATGAATAATCTTTAAAGAAAAGATTAAGAGCTTCCCGTAATCCTTCCTTGCTTCC
>JAPLZW010000065.1 GCA_026394835.1 Candidatus Wolfebacteria bacterium | reverse complement strand
TCCCTGATTGGAATACCAGAAAGAATGGAAGTCTTCGTCTTCGGGATGAAAATAAAGTCCGCCCGCGATCTCCGAAGTAAATTTAAGATGCCAAGAATGCAAATCTTCGTCTTTTAAAAGGTTTCTCAATTCCTCGACAAGGATGTTTTCCCTGCGGATGCCGCCGTTCTTTTTTAGGTGAGAAAAAACTTTTCCGGCGATTTCGTTCAGCCGCTCCTTCTTAGCCTCTTCGCTTATCTTCTTTAGAGCCTCGGCTTCAATCTGCCGCACCCTTTCTCTGGTAATACCGTATTTTTCGCCCAATTCCGCCAAAGTCTCCCTCTTGTTTCCCATGAGGCCGTACCTGCCGGAAATAACCTCCTTGTGGCGTGGTTTTAAGTCGGATATTAAATTGTTGATGGTAATGCTTAACATGCCGATATTGTTTATCTTTACTCTACCAGACTTTTAAAAAACTGTCAAATGCCCTAAACGCCCAGAAGGCTTACCTTGATGATTTCTGAACCCGGCTCGTCATAAGCAATGCCGGGCTTGCCACGAAAATAGACGAATAGGTTCCGACGGTCACCCCAACCAAAATCGCCAAGATAAAGTATTGAAGAGAAGACGGCCCCAGGAAAAGCATGGCTAAAAGCACCAAAATCAGGGTCAAGGAGGTGTTAATGGACCTCGCGATAGTCTGGTCGATGCTCCGGCCGATAACATTGGCCAAACCCGATCGGTCCAATGTCTGCCTGTTAAGCAAAAGATTTTCCCTTATGCGGTCAAAAACCACAATCGTGTCATGAACGGAAAAACCCATGACCACCAATACCGCCACCACGAAATTGATGTCAATTTCCGTTCCAAGATAGTGTCCCAGGATGGCAAAGAGCCCCAAGGGAATAATAACGTCGTGAAAAAGAGTGACTAAGGTGATTACTCCGTATTTCCAAGATTTGACGGGGTATGAAACCTTCCTGAAAGCGTAGGTGACATAAAGAGAAATCCCCAAAATAACGAAAACAATCGCGAGAATCGCTTTCTGTTCCAAATCTTTTCCGATGGCCGGACCGATAACATCAAAACGCAATTCTTCAACGTTACCGAATTTTTCTTTAAGAGCCGAAAGGAATTGCTGATGCTCTCCTTCGGAAATATTTCCGAATTTGACCATAACGCTGTTATCGGAAGTATTCTGGAAAACGCTCGGATCCTTGGCCTTAATATTTTGGATAAAGAAATTCTTGACAACATCTGTTGTGGGCTGGCTTCCGCCGAATCTCAATTGCCAGAGAGTTCCTCCCGCGAAATCAATTCCCTTATTAAGGCCGAAAACTCCGATTGCGACAATACCAACCAAAACCAAAGCGGCGGAAATAAACAAAAACAATTTATGGTATTTTATGATTTTCATGGTTTTATCTTTTCGCGAATGCCCTTAATAAAAATCTCGTGACGGTAATGGAACTGAATAAACTCATCAAAACTCCTATCCCCAAAGTTAAGGCGAATCCCTGTACAAAGCTTGAAGTCGTGAAATAAAGAATGACGGCCGTAATCATGGTCGTGGTATTTGAATCCCGGATGGATGGCCACGCCCTCCTGAAACCCTCTTCGATGGCGGAAACAAAAGTAATTCCTTTTTTCATTTCTTCTTTGGTTCTTTCAAAAATCAAAACATTCGCGTCAACCGCCATGCCGATGGAAAGAATAAATCCCGCGATACCCGACAAGCTCATTGTCACTCCACCGCCCTTATAAACTCCCAGCGTGAGAATTATGTAAATAATAAGAGCGATTGACGCCAGAATTCCGAGTGACCGGTAATAAAGAGAAATAAATAAAATGATGAGCAACGTGCCAAGAGCGCCGGCCACAATGGCTTTATTCAAAAACGCTCCGCCCAAGGTCGCTCCGATTGTGGACTGGCTTGTTAAAACGACAGGCGCGGGTAAAGCTCCGGCGTTCAAAAGATTCGCCAAATTTTTGGCCTCATTAGCATCTTTTATTCCGGTAATGACGGCGTTACCGCCCGTAATCTGCTCGCTAACTTTCGGAGAAGAAATAACCTGGCCATCAACCACAATAGCCAA
>JAPLZW010000009.1 GCA_026394835.1 Candidatus Wolfebacteria bacterium | reverse complement strand
TCCTGTATTTGTTTATCACGACGCTTTCAATCCTAATAAAAAAGAAGTTGAGGATATGAAAGTTAGATATAGAGAGGGTGGGATAAGCGATATGGAAGTTAAAAAAAGATTAGCAGAAGCGCTTAATGATTTTTTGAATCCAATTAGAGAGAGAAGAGCAATGTATCAAAAAAATATAGATGAAGTTGAAAAACTCCTTCTTAAGGGAACTGAAAGAGGGCGGTTTGTCGCGGCGGAAACATTAAAAGCGGTACGTAAGGCGATGAAAATTAATTATTTTGACTAAAAAGGATATGCCACTTTTCAAAAAAATAACCTTAGACAACGGCCTAAGGATAGTTTTAGCTCCCCAGCCGCAGGGGCTCGCGACCACGGTTCTGGTTCTGGTTGAGGCCGGCTCGAAATACGAGACCAAGGAAATCAACGGACTTTCGCATTTCTTGGAGCATATGTGTTTTAAGGGCACAAAAAAACGTCCGCGTTCAATTGATATCGCCTCCGAACTTGACGGTATCGGCGCGGCTCACAATGCTTTTACCGGTCATGAATATACGGGTTATTACGCCAAAGCCGAGCCGCGGCACTTCGGGAAAATTTTTGACATCATTTCGGATATGTATCTGAATCCTGTTTTTGACCCGAAAGAAATTGATAAGGAGCGGGGAGTGATTATTGAGGAAATAAATATGTACGAGGATCTGCCGATGCGCCAGGTGGGTGACGAATTTATGGCGTTGCTTTACGGCGACCAGCCGGCCGGCCGGAATCTTGCCGGAACCAAAGAAAATGTCAGGAAAATTTCAAGAGATGATTTTATTGATTACCGCGCCAAACATTATCTTGCGAAATCCACAATTGTTGTTATTGCCGGAAATTTTGATGAAGCGGAAGCAGTTGAGTCTGTAAAAAAAAGTTTCGGGAATATTTCAACTTCTCAAAAAGAGGGGAAGGTTAAAACTATTGAGAGCCAGTCAAGGCCTGAAGTTGCCATAAAACACAAAGATACCGACCAAACCCACATTGTTCTGGGGGTGAGGACTTTTGATATTTTTGATAAAAGGAGGTATGCCTTGGATGTTTTGTCTGATATTCTGGGCGGGGGAGCAAGCTCAAGACTATTTCAAAAAATAAGGGAAGAAATGGGTGCGGCTTATTATGTGAGCGCAAGCAGCGATCTTTTTACCGACCATGGCTTTCTTTCTGTTTCTGCCGGAATTGACAATAAAAGAATTGAAGAAATCGTCTTGGCTATTTTAGGGGAGTTTAAAAAAGTGGCCGAAGAACCCATCAAGGAGGAAGAGATAGAAAAAGCCAAAGAGTATTCTGTAGGGCACCTAATGCTCGGGCTTGAAACCTCGGATGCCTTGGCGAGTTATTACGGCGGTCAAGAGGTTGTAGCCGGGGAGATAAAAGACCCATTGGAACTTGCCGAAAAAATCAGGGCAGTGACTTTGGAAGAATTGTCTCTTCTGGCCCGTGAAATTATGGATGACGCGAAACTTAATCTGGCAATCATCGGTCCATTCAAAGATAAAGAACGGTTTGAAAAAATACTGACGCTTAAGTAGGCTCTCCGATTTCCACACTTTAAAGTTTAATTAAATGCTGTATAATTAGCGTTATAAAACGCTTTATTTAAAATCCCCTTGGATAAAAACAAAACTGAAATTGTGATATCGTGGGCGACTTTGTGGCGGATTTTTGCCATGATTATTTTGGTAGCGGCGCTTTTCTTGGCGAAAGAAGTCATCGTTATTCTTTTTCTCGCGATTATTATCTCGGCTTCCCTGGACGGGCCGGTGAGTTATCTCGCGCGGAAAAAAATTCCGAGAATCGTGGGAACTCTCGCATTATTTCTTATTGTATTTTCCGCCTTCGCTCTTATTCTCTATACAATTATTCCGTTGAGCATTTCGGAGCTCAAGGATTTTTTGGAAAACATAGGAAAGGTTAAACTGCCAATATTCGGTTCCATTAACGGAACACAGTGGCAGCAAAAACTTGACCAAGGGTTGGGTGCCATAACAGACTCGCTTTTTAGCGGAGATGCGTCATTTCTCAGTATCATCGGCACGATTTTCGGAAACGCGATTTTAATAATCACGACAATCGTTCTTTCTTTCTATCTCACCGTGAGCCGGAGCGGAGTGGAAAAATTCTTACGCGCGGTTCTGCCGCTTACCTACGAGGAATATGCGATAGATGTTTATTTTCGGGTTAGAAAAAAACTGGGGCTTTGGCTTCAGGGAGAAGTTATCATTATGGCTACGGTTGGGCTTTTCGTCTTCATAGGACTTTCACTGCTTGGCGTCAAATACAGTTTGGTCTTGGGAATCTTGGCGGGACTTCTGGAGATTGTTCCCATTGCCGGCCCGATTTTCACCGGCATCATAGGATTTCTTGTGGCTTTTTCCCAGTCGTGGACTTTGGCTGTTTACTCCGTAATTTTATTTACGGTTATCCAGCAACTTGAAAATCATTTTTTGGTTCCGGTTGTGATGAGAAAAACCGTGGGCATCAGCCCCGTTGTGGTTGTGGTTGCGATTCTTGCCGGTTCGGCGATTGCCGGAGTTATCGGTATAATTTTGGCGGTTCCCGTAGCTGTTATTTTTCAGGAATTGGTTGATGATTTGGAAAAAAGAAAGTCTTGGGCAAGGAAGAATAAACTTGATTTGGCATGAGGATAGACGGCATATCTCTCAAGATTATTCCTGATTCGCGCGGCGAAGATACTTTGAGCGCGATTTTTAATTCCGGAGATATTTCCGTTTCCGCGGATGTTCCGAGCGGCAAAAGCCGGGGAAGCCATGAGGCTTTTGTTTTGGACCCAGAAGAAGCAGTTGCCAAATTTGAATCGATCAAAGCAAAGATTATTTCCGTGAGCACGAGAATCGAAAACCAAAAAGCCTTTGATGATTTTTTAATTGCCTTGGACGGGACTCCGGATAAAAGCAATATTGGCGGCAATTTGATTCTCGCGCTTTCTTTGGCTTGGGCCAGGCTAAAAGCCAAGAGCGGAAATCGCGAACTTTATGAGTATATCCGTTCAATTTACAACAGGCCTGTTGCGGCCGGTCATTTTCCGTTGCCGATAATGAATGTCATAAACGGCGGCGCTCATTCATCCAATAAATTGGATTTTCAGGAATTTCAGATAATCCCCCAGGCTTTTACTTTTGAGAAAGCGGCGAAGCTTAGGGAAAAATACGGCGCGGAGAATATTTCTTTGGGAGACGAGGCGGGGTTTTCCGCTCCTTTTGAAAATAACGAAGAAACGCTTGACCTGCTTTCGTTCCTTATTAAGGAAAATAATTCCGTTTTGCGGCTGGGGCTTGATATGGCGGCGAGCCGTTATTTTAGAAAAAATCAAAATGAAAATATCAAAAATCAAAATTATTATTTACTGAATAAAAAAGAATACTCGGCTGATGAATTAAGAGAGTATTATTTGAAATTGGCTAAAAAATATAAATTCATTTCCCTTGAAGACCCGTTCGACGAGGAGTCTTTTGACGACTTCGCCGCTTTTACGGCGCGGATTAATGCCGATAACATCAGCATAAATCAGCAATATCAGCATGAATCAGCGTCAGAAGTATTAATAATAGCGGATGATTTGACGACAACTAATCCGGAAAGATTAAAAACCGCGATTGAGAAAAAGGCGGGAAACGCGATTCTCGTGAAGCCGAATCAAGTCGGAACTTTGAGTGAAACAATAGGGGTGTGCCGGATGGCGGCGGACGCCGGCTGGAAAACCGTGGTAAGCCATCGGAGCGGGGAGACCGAAGATGATTTTATCGCTGACCTGGCTTATGGCGTCGGCGCCTGGGGAATGAAAGCCGGCGCTCCGGCAACCCAGTATCGGCTCGCGAAATACGAGAGATTGCTCAAGATAGCTTCATTAGCTTCTTAGCTTCAATAGCTTTTAGAGTTTTTAGGTAAACGAAAAATCGTCTTTAAAGCTAAGCAGTTGAAAGCTAATAAGCTAAAGAAGCTATTTCGTGGCATTATAAATCGCCGACACTTCCGCGGCGGACAGAGCGCGGTTATAGACACGAACGTCGTCGATTAAACCATTAAAATATTGACTTGAAGCAAGTCTTGATCCAATTTGTAAATTAGCATTTATATTGGGTAAGGTTCCGCTAAAACTTTCATTGTTGACATTTACCCCGTTTAAATAATATTTAACTGTAGAGCCATTCCACTGACAAGTCCACATAATCCAACCCGTTCCTGAATTCAGTGCGGCATTGTAATAACTTGGATTATAACTTGTCCCATTGCTAAAAGTACAATAAAAACCACCATTCATTACTCCAATATCTATTCTGTTGTTACCATCTTGCCTGTGATAAAAAATCGGATTGTAGGAGCTGAATGAACCCACTACATTTATCCAGCTAGAAATAGTAATGTCTGTAGAAGTAAATTTATTACTGTCAGGCACACTTATGCTGTCATCTGTTCCGTTAAACTGCCCCGCATAGCTACCTATTTTGCCGCTCGTATAATGCGTCCCGCTACCAGACCATGTTCCGGTCGCATTATTCCCGCTCGCATCATAAGCAATGCTTCCGCTTCCCTCGTCAAATTTCCAATATCCCACGAGGCTTGAATCACCGTAGTCTATGGGCAGGAGGCTTAGATTGGTGCCTTCTTCATAAAGTCCGGGGTACTGGCCGCCGTCTTTGGAGGTTTTGTCGCTTCCTCCTCCCATCTTATATTTAGCTGATTCCATGGCGGTCGTAAATTCCCAACTGCCTCCAGGTGTATAGGTGTAATAGTTTCTGGTTGTAGTGGAGTTAATAGGATCAACCGGCAACTTTTCAAGTGGCGTGCCATAGGAGACTAAGCTGAAGTTAAGCGGTATCCAGCCTGTGCCGTTTGAATTCCTGAGTGTTGAAGACGCGACACAGCCGTAAGTCCAGCCCGAAGGCAGGATTGGCAAACCCAGGTCCGAACAATCAGCCGCGACATTCTTGGGTATGGAAACGTAAACCGTGTTGACTGTGCCTAAATTAGTCTGTCCCGAAGACTGGTAGACTGCCAAAGCTTTGTTCAGTGTGCCTAAATCAGCCATTCTTTGGCTGTCTCTTGCCTGTTTTATGAGTTCCAGAGGGTTAAGGGCCAAGACGGCGACGGTGGCGAGGACGGCTAAAACTCCTATGACGATGAGGAGCTCTATTAAGGTAAAAGAAGACTGATTTTTCATGAAATTTCTAATGGCTAATCTCAAATTAATTTTCAATTACCAGTGACTAATTTTCGAGATTAATTTGAAAATTAACTTAATTGATAATTGATCGGAATTTGGAAATTGATAATTGGAATTTAGAATTAAAAATTCCGTTTTTATGAAAAAAATCGCAAAAGGCTCTGCCCCGTCATCTCTTGCGGTTTAGGTAATTCCATAAGCTCCAAAATCGTGGGCGCGATGTCGGCCAGGATGCCGATGGTGCTTTTTTCCGAAGCTATGATGTCGCTTTCGGTTTTTGTTTTCTTGAATTCTTCGGCTACAAGATAAATCGGCACCGGACTCGCGTCATGTTTGGTTTCTATTTTGCCTGTTTGAGGGTCAAAAACTCGTTCCGCATTGCCATGGTCGGATGTGATAATAAGGAATGCGTTCCGGCTCACGGCGGCTTTCAGAACTCTCCCGATTTGTTCATCCGTAATTTTTACCGCCTGGACCGAAGCTTGAAAATTTCCCGTGTGCGCCACCATATCCGGATTCTCGTAATTGGCGAGGATAAAATCAAAAACTCCTTCTTCTATGGCTTCCACAAGCCTGGTTGTGATATCTGCGGCCATCATTTCAGGATGTTCGTCTTGCCTGATGACGGATTTTGAAGGAATTAAAACTCTGTATTCGTTAGGGAAGGGTTCTTCCCTTAATCCGTTGAAGAAATAAGTGACGTGAGGATATTTTTGGCTTTCAGCTATTCGGAATTGGCTCTTCCCGCTTTCCGAAATAATTTTACCTATCGGGTTGTCGCTCCTTTCGGGTAAAAAAGCGACCGGTACTTTATAAGCTTCGTCGTATCTTGTCATTGTTGCGACCAAGAGATTTTTGAAATTTTCTCTCGGAAACTTATCGAATTCCGGAAGGATAAACGGGCTGATAATTTGCTTCATCCTGTCCTCGCGAAAATCGAAAAAAATCAAAGAGTCGTTGTCTTTAATGGGACGGGCTTCTGGTCCAATAAGCGCCGGTTCCACGTATTCGTCATTAAGCTTGCGCTCGTAAGTTTTTTTGATATGTGTTTCAATATCTTTTTCATCAATAATAGTTCCTTTGCCGATAAGGGTTTCGTAGGTTTTTTGCGTCCTTTCCCAGTGGTTGTCGCGATCCATGGCGTAGAATCTGCCGCTTACGCTTTTAATTTTCTCTCTCGGCATTTCTTTTAAAATGCTTGCGGCCGATTCCGGCGGGCTGTCCCGGCCGTCGGTTATAAGATGTAAGTTTACTTTGTCGGAAACTCCTTCCTGTTCCGCGAACGCCAAAAGAGCTTTGATGTGTTCAAGTGAAGAGTGGACGTTGCCCGAGCCAAGGAGCCCAACGAGATTGACGGAAGAATTATTTTCTTTGGCGCGCGCGAAAGCTTTTTTAAAAACTTCGTTTTTGAAAAAAGATTTATCTTTAATCGCGAGAGTTATCCGGGGATAATCCTGGTAGAGGATTTTGCCGGCGCCGATTGTAAGATGCCCGACTTCGCTATTGCCTTCTTCGCCCCATGGGAGTCCGACACTGATTCCCGAGGCTTGGAGCGCTCCCGAGGGATAATTGGCTTTGATATAGTTTATATTTTCCGGATTGGCTTCATGGATGGGATTGGTATTGTCGTTTTTCCCGATGCCCCAGCCGTCCAGAACCACAAGTACTACGGTTCTTTTCATTATTTTGACAATTAATTATATTGCGGTTATTATATCACAAGGATTAAGAAATTAAGCGTTCCTAATAGAATTCAATCAGTAATCGCTAATAATGCGGATAGCTTCAAATAACGCGAATTCGCATTATTAAATAAAAATTAGCGTTATTCGCGAATACTCTATGAAGAAGTTAGAGAACAATTCAATATATGTATACGAACCCGATTTTTTGGGCGGTTTTAGTATTTTTGGGAGGAATTGCCGGCTATTATTTAAGGCAAACCTTAGGGGCTAAAAGAGCCAACTCGATTGAGCAAAAAATAAAAATTCAGACGGACGAGGCCAGGTCAAAAGCCTCTGAATTGGTATTGGAGGCGCAAAATAAAGCGACCGCGCTTCTTGAAGAATCCAAAAAAGAAGAGCGTGAAGCAAAAGTCCAGCTTGGCAGGCTTGAGGAACGCCTTCTAAAAAAAGAAGAACAGCTTGAACAACAATCTGCCGATTTGAAGCGGGGCGAAGGCGGGCTTCACGCCGATATCGAAAAATTGAAAGCGGTGAAAGCCGAAATCGACGCGATGAAACAGAGAGAAATTCAGGAATTGGAAAGGGTCGCGGATATGACGAAGGACCAGGCGAAGCAAAAATTGCTTAAGGACGTGGAAGAAGGATACCGTCAGGAGCTGGTCTCCGTTATCCAAAAAATGGAAAGAGACAGGAGGGATGAAATAGAAAAAAAGAGCGTGGAAATAATGACGACCGCGATGCAGCGCTACGCGCGTTCCCAGGTCGCGGAAATGACAACAAGCACATTCACCTTAAAGGACGAAGATATTAAAGGAAAGATTATCGGCCGCGAAGGCAGGAATATCAGGGCATTGGAGCGGGCGACCGGCGTGGAATTCATAATTGATGAAACTCCGGACGCTATAATCATTTCTTCTTTCGACCCTGTCCGCCGTGAGATAGCGAAAATGTCTCTGGAAAAATTGATTAAAGACGGCAGGATTCAGCCGGCGAAGATTGAAGAAAAAGTTGAGGAAGCCAAACAGGAATTAAGCAAAAAAATAACCGAGATCGGCGAATCGGCCGCCTATGAAGCCGGCATCTTTGATTTGCCCAAAGAAATCATCCAGCTTTTAGGCAGGCTTCATTTCCGCTCAAGCTATGGGCAGAATGTTCTCTTGAATTGCATTGAGGCGTCTCACTTGGCTTCAATGATTGCTTCGGAGTTGGGATTAAATGTTGAAGTGGCGAAGAAAGCCGCATTGCTTCACGATATCGGCAAGGCTATTGACCACGAAGTCCAGGGCAGCCATGTGGAGTTGGGCAGGAAAATTCTTAAAAAATACGGAGTTGACGATAAAGTTATCCAGGCAATGGAAGCGCATCATGAAGAGTATCCTTTTGCGTCGCCCGAAGCCTACGTTGTGGCTGCCGCCGATACTTTATCGGCCTCAAGGCCGGGAGCGAGGCGCGATAGCGTGGAAAATTACGTGAAAAGATTGGAAGAGTTGGAAAAAATCGCGACCGCTTTTCCGGGTGTTAAAACCGCTTACGCTATTTCCGCGGGACGGGAACTGAGGATTTTCGTCACGCCGGAGAAAATAGACGATTTTGCCGCGCTTCAGATGGCAAAAGACATCGCCGCGAAGATTGAGACCGAGCTTAAGTATCCGGGAGAGATAAAAGTAAACGTAATCAGGGAAATCAGGGCCGTGGAATACGCCAGGTAACACTGATTCTGATATACTTTAATTATGGAAAAGATTGAAGATTCAGGAGGATTAAAAGATAAAAAAGAACCGGAGGAATCACAAGTATTCCCTATGAATGTTGACATGGAAGCTTTTATGAAGTGGAGGAGAGATAATCATGGTGGAATTAAAAAAGAGATATCTGATACCAATAAGCCTCAAATTGAACTCACTCCGCGTAAACCCGTAGGAAAATTAAGCGAGAAGTGGGCGCTTGAAGAAGTTAAATTATTCACAAAAGAAGAAAAAGCAGAGAATTTAAGAATGGCTCAAAAAATTCAAGTTGGGGAATCGATCGCTCCGACTATTGGGTCGCTTACTGGATTCGTTGGTAAAGTAGTGGAAATTAACTTGAGGGAAGGGATAATTCTTATTGAATTTGGAAATTATTGTTACTGGGAGCCGGCAAAATACCTTGAGGAACGCTAAAAATGGCTTAAATTGATCGTGGGCTTGCTGCCGGGTATGCGAGGCAATCACCCGAAAGCCGAATTTCCTCAATATCTTTCGTGAAAAAACCACTGAAAATTGAAAACTGGTAATCGAAAATTAGAATATGGCTATCCACAGCCTAGTATTTGGAAATTTGGCTTGAATAGCGTATAATTTAAGCATATTTTAAGCAAAGGTCGAGAGAATCATAAAACATGAAGCATGGAACACGAAGCATATCTTATGTTTCAAGATTCATGTTTCAGGATTTAAGAATATGAATAAAGTTGCATTAGTAGAGGCGGTTATGAAAGTCGCCGAAATTGAGACTAAAAAACAAGCGGTCGCGGCTGTTGAAGGTGTTTTTGATACAATTGTAAAAACATTGAGCCGCGGAGAAGAAGTGGCGATTGCCGGATTTGGAACATTCAAAGTCACAAAAAGGGCAGCCAGGATGGGAATTAATCCGAGAACCGGAGAAAAGATTCAGATTGCCGCTTCAACAAAGCCGAAATTCAGAGCCTGAAAAGTTCTGAAAGAAGCAGTTAAGTAAAAGATAAAAGCTTTTATCAAAAAATATCCCTCCGACTTATTAAGTCGGAGGGATATTTTATTATCAATTTTATTCTTATTTATTTTCCGGAGTTGATGTCGGGGTTGATGTGGCATTGCTTGTGGTTGAGCTTGCATTGTCCAGTGTTGAGCTAGCGTTAGCCGTATCTTGCGGTTTCAGGACAGACTCGGCTTCTATTAAGACTTTTTCCGCTGATTTTATTTTTTCCACCGAGTTGCCGATATTATTATCCTTAACTTCGGTTTGGGCCTGCTTCAGCTCTTCCGCCGCTTTGCCCAGAGATATATTAAGGTCGCTTTTCTGGCTGGTTGACGTGACCTGCGTTTGCATCAGATATTGGATTTCATTCAGCTTTATTTGGATGGAATTGTTGATTTCGTTGGCTTGGACAACCAGATTCTGGTTATTGTTCTGATTTATGAAGAAGATTCCGAAAATAGCCGCGAGAATCAAGGTGCCGGTCATTTCGGACGCCAAGGTTAATCTCATTGATTGAAAATTTCTCACAAAAGAGAAGAAACCAAAGGAATTAATTTTATCCGCCTCCAATTCTTTCCTGTATGACAAAATTAATGAGCGCGAACGCCTTGAATAATCGGCATCAGGCTTAATGTCTTTGAATTCTTTTAAAATTTTACCTAAACTATTCTTCATTTTTCAATATTTTCCTCAAATTTTTGATGGCGCGGTGTTGGATAAGCCTTATCGCTTCCGGAGTTCTGCCTATGGCATCGGCCACCTCCCGAGGGGACAGATCTTCAACGAATCTCATGATTATCACATCTTGTTCTGTTGACCTAAGCTTGGAAATTGCTTGTTTAACCAGCTCAACTTCGAAAGTTGTGTCCAGAATTTCGGCGATTTCGGAATTTATTAACGGTTCCATGCCAATCTCTGTGTCCGCCGTTTCTTCTATGTATGCGCGGTTCTTTCTTGTGCGGTAAAAATCGATAATTTCATTTCTGGCTATTCTGTAGAGCCAGCTTGAAAATGGAAAACCCTGATGGCGATAATTCCCGAGCCTTTTCCATGAATTAAGGAATACTTGATGGGTGAGGTCTTCGGCCTCCTCACGGTGGCTGACTTTAAGATATACAAACCGGTAAATTTGCGGTTGGTAGTGGTCATAAAGTAAGCCAAAGGCCAAAGCCTCACCCTGAATGGCACGTTTTATGATGTCTTTTTCGCCATCTAACATATATAACGAATGAAATTTGTTTCTATTTCTAATAAAAGCGGCTGATAACCGCTCCTATAATAATGGCATTTTCCGGGGTTTTTGACAAACGAAAACCACTCCGATTTGAATCGAAGCGGCTTTCTAATCCATGAGCGGGGTACGAGAATCGAACTCGCGCATCGTGCTTGGCAAGCACGCGTACTACCACTGTACTAACCCCGCAATTTTAATTTTTAACTACTAGATTCTAGGTACTAACTACTAACTACTTAGTCTGCGCCCGGCGGCGGCCCGCTTGGCCCCTTGACGCTTGGCGCGCCTCGCGGCCCCTTGAACACATTTACATTCGTTGTTGAAGGTATCAGATTTTCGTATCCCTTATTCAATCCCGGCCTGTTCAGGTAATTAAAGTTAAAATAACTGTCGATAAAATACAAGCCGAGAAGGATTGCAAGGACGGCGGCGAGAATTATAAATTTTTTCTTCATATTTTTTTCTGCGGGTCCCATGAAAAATGTCCCCGGATTTTTGATACCTCTTCCTTGGTAATCCGTTCCCATGGGTTTGCTCCGGCCGTGTGTCCCGTTTCCAGTTTTTTCAGCGCCGACTCCATGACTCTGGGGGTGATGCGGGAACCTATTCCCGTTTTTCCGGCATGGCCTTCTATATATCCGGCTATGAACTCCCGTTTTTGCCTGTCGGGAATGATTTTCGCTAAGTCCTTTTTGATTGAAGAGATTGAGTGAAATAACGGCATGTGAATAAAATTATATTGGTGCACCCAGAAGGAATCGAACCTTCAACCTTATCCTTAAGAGGGATCTGCTCTGCCAATTGAGCTATGGGTGCATATTTTGATATGTAATTAGTAAATGGTAATTAGTAATTAGTAGTTAGTCAATTATTGTGCCCTTGCCCCGATTCGAACGGGGAACAGCTGCTTCGAAGGCAGATATGATATCCATTTCACCACAAGGGCTATTGTGTATGAATATTAAATTGAAAAGAGGCGTAAATCAAATTTTTATAAAAAAGGCCGCCCTATGGAATTTAGGCGGCGTGAGACCTATGAGGCGGATATCCTAAGTAATCCGTAGGCGCGGGGCTGTATCGGCCGATGACTTCAATTCTGTCTAGTGTGATGTCTTTCGCGAGGTAACCTCTATGCAGAGTTGCGGCTTCTCCCTTCTTAACGAATCCGTCAAATCGCACCCTCATGCTTATAAGTTTAACCAGAGGGCTGCAGAATTCAGGGATTGGTTTGACTATCAAGAAATCTCCTTCTTTGAGATGTTCAAGCTCCGTGATTTTCATAACGTCTCCCTTCGGTATATGAAGTATGATGGAAAAAAATGAGCAATCGTTTATCTTCAGCGTCCATATATTAATAATATTTTTAAGATAAGTCAAGAATATAGAAAAAAAGCTTTGCCTGTGCTACTTTTACATTATGACAAAGTTGAAAATTCCCGAAGAAATCAAAGAAATCGGGGAAAAATTGAATAAGGCCGGTTTTGAGGCCTATCTTGTCGGCGGCTGCGTCCGGGATATTTTGCGTGGAACCGTTCATGGTGAGCTTGTCGAACCAAAAGATTGGGATGTCGCGACTAATGCCAAGCCCGATGAAATCCAGAAAATCTTTCCCGATAGCGTTTATGAAAATGATTTTGGTACCGTCGGCATTAAGCTTACGACTTACGATTTACGACTTACGACTAATATAGTCGAGGTGACGACTTACAGATTGGAAGGGAAATATTCAGATAAGCGCCATCCCGATGAAATCAAATTCGCGAAAACCATAGAAGAAGATTTGGCTCGCCGCGATTTTACGATCAATGCGCTTGCATTAAAAATTAGAAATTCGAAATTAGAAATTGATAGTGTTGTTGATCCTTACGGCGGCCAGGCTGATTTAAAAAATAAAATTATTCGTGCGGTTGGCGAACCGGAAAAACGTTTTAAGGAAGACGCTCTGCGGCTTATGCGGGCGGTGAGATTTGCGGTGGAATTAAATTTCAATATTGAAAAAGAAACCCAAGAGGCCATAAAAAAACACGCGAAGCTTTTGGCGGAAATTTCTCAAGAAAGAATTAGGGATGAGTTTGAAAAAATAATAATGACGCCTTCGGCAAAGCGCGGTATTGAACTTTTGGAAGAGTTTAATCTTTTGAAATACATTATTCCGGAATTGAGGGAGGGTATTGGCGTGGCGCAGAACCGCCATCATGTTTACACGGTTTTTGAGCATGCGTTGCGTTCATTGGATTATGCCGCTAAGCAAAACTATAGCTTGGAAATCCGCGTAGCGGCTTTATTCCACGATATTGCGAAACCAAAAACAAAAAGGGGCGATGGCCCGGATGCCACTTTCTACAATCATGAACAGGCGGGAGCAAGAGTTGTGGCGAAGATTCTGGAAAGGATGCGTTTTTCCAAAGAAAAAACCGAAAAAATCTTTCACCTTGTCCGTTATCATATGTTTTATTACAACGTGGATGAGGTAAGCCC